>CAMPIY010000249.1 GCA_946886645.1 uncultured Sphingomonas sp. | reverse complement strand
GCCAGCACCTTGGCAACCTTGAACGGGGCCAGCGCATCGGCCGGATTGTGCGCGCCCTCGACCTCCAGGCCGATCCGCGTCAGCGTTTCGGCGACGGTCTTGGCATCCGCCTCGGTGTCGAGATGCTGCTTGAGCCAGGAGAGCGAGAATTTCATGCGCCTACTCCCCCGCTGAGCGTGGGGACGTCGAGGAAGGAGAAGCCGTAATGCTTCATCCAGCGCAAATCGCCGTCGAAGAAAGCGCGCAAATCGTCCATCCCATATTTGAGCATGGCGAGGCGATCGACGCCGGTGCCGAAGGCGAAGCCCTGCCATTCGTCGGGATCGAGCCCGCAATTGGCGATGACGCGCGGGTGGACCATGCCGGACCCAAGCACTTCCATCCATCCTTCGGAGCCGCCGACCACGCGGCGGCCCTTCTCGATCGACCAGCCGACATCGACCTCGGCCGACGGCTCGGTGAACGGGAAATATGAGGGGCGCATGCGAAGCACGATGTCGTCGCGCTCGAAGAACGCCTTGAGGAAGGTCTCGAGCGTCCACTTGAGATGGCCGAGGTGGATGCCCTTGTCGATGACCAGGCCTTCGACCTGGTGGAACATCGGCGTGTGCGTCGCGTCGCTGTCGGAGCGATAGACCCGGCCGGGCGCGATGATGCGGATCGGCGCGCCCTGGCTGACCATCGTGCGCACCTGCACCGGGCTGGTGTGCGTCCTGAGGAGCATTCGAGCGCTTGCCTGGCCCAAATCAAGCGCTTCATTCGCACCTTCCTGCGGGAAGTAGAACGTGTCGTGCATCGCCCGCGCCGGGTGGCTTTCGGGCATGTTGAGCGCGGTGAAGTTGTGCCAGTCGTCCTCGATCTCGGGACCGGTGGCGACGGCGAAGCCCATGTCGGCGAAGATTTCCGCCAACTCGTCCATCACCTGGCTGACCGGATGGACCGAGCCCCTTGGCGTCTCGGGGGCGGGGAGCGAGAGGTCGAGCGTTTCCTCCGCCAGCCGCTGCTCGAGTTCGGCCGCTTCCATCGCCGCCTTGCGCTCGGCGAGGACATCGGAAACGGCCTGCCGCAAGCCCTGGATGCGCGGGGCCTGCGCCTGGCGCTCTTCGGGCCCCATTGCGCCGAGCGTTTTCATCAGCGCCGAAACGCTGCCCTGCTTGCCGAGGTATTCGACGCGCAGCGCCTCGAGCGCGACGAGGTCGCCCGCGTCGGCAATGCGCGCCAGCGCTTCTGTCTGGAGAGTATCGAGATCGTCCATCGGCGCGCCTGTTAGCGGGCGCACGCCCGCCGCCCAAGCCCTAATCGGCCAATCCCCCGGCCGGTCCATAACGCAGGATCGTCGGCAGGTCGGTCTCCGGGGCGGCGCCCTGGTCGGCCATCCGCTGGGCCATGATGCGGTCGATGATGGGGTGCGGCATCGCCGCATATTCGCTCGGTGTCATGCCCATGAACGAGCGGAAGTCCTTCACGAACTGCGCCTGGTCGTAATATTGCCGGTCGAGCGCGTTGCTCCACACGCGCTCGCCGGCGAGCATGAAGCTGGCGAGGCTGCGCAGGAAGCGCTGCCGGCGCAGCAGCGTCTTGGGCGGAAACCCGAAGTAGCGGGAGCAGAGGCGCTCGAGCGCCCGGGCGTTGAGGCCGAGCCGCTCCCCCAGCGCGGCGACATTGGGAATGTCGGGATCGCGTATCGCCTCCTGGCACGCGAAGACCACACCCTCTTGCCGCAGCGGCCGGCCGAGGTGCCGCATGAGGTGGTCGTTGATCGCCCCCGCCGCCGCGTCGGCATCTTGTAACTTGTCGCGAACGATGGCCTCGATTGGCCGGAACCGGGTTAGCGAGGCGTGGGCGGACCCATCGACCGTACGGTCCGTGGGCGGACCCATCGACCGTACGGTCCGTCAACTCGCGCGCATGACCCGTGGCAAACCTGGCCCAGCCGGCGGGCTGCAGCCCAAGGCCCCAGATCCTGCCGGTCGTGAGGCGAAAATGGAGGGCTTTGCTCGTCGGACCGCTCGCCACAAAGGGCCATTGCGGGACCAGGTCACCGGGACCGACGCGCGCATGTGGCACCGGACCGATGGTAAAGCGCATCGCGGTCCATTCGGGATGGAGATAGTCCTCCACGAACTGGCCTTCGGCGCATTCTATGTCGAAGGCGTAGAGCGCGGTGAAGTACGGCTGCAAGGCCGGGGAGAGGCGGTAGTACCGCACACTGATCGTGAACCCCTGGCCCATTGCCGCGCCCCGCTTCGCGCTTCCATTCCGCGAAGTGAATGGTCGCATGCCCCGATTACGAAACTATCATTGACCGGCCGCCGCGAATTGGGGCCGTCCACCTGTCCAAGACGAAAGCGACGTTAACCATAAAAGGCACTGAAATACAAAGAGGGCGCGGTTGGCAACTGCCAGCCGCGCCCTCTTATTGTCTCCAAGAGACTGCGGTCAGGCGGGCAGGGCGCCCTTGGCCTGCTTGATGATCGTGGCGAACGCGCCGCCTTCGTTCATCGCCA
>CAMPIY010000248.1 GCA_946886645.1 uncultured Sphingomonas sp. | reverse complement strand
GCGCTGACCGTGCGTTCCTCGACCACGTTCAGCTTCACCGGAAGCTTGCCCGAGGCGAGGCTGACCGCAAGCGCGTTGGCGCTTTCGACCGTGAAGTTGCCGCTGATCTGCGCCTGGCCGCCCAGGATCGGCTCGTTGATGTTCGGGGCCGAAAGCACCTTGTCATCGAGGATGATCGCGAACGGCTTGTTGACGTTCTCCTGCGTCACCCGGCCGAAGCGGCGGGCGCCGGCGGCGTTGAAGGTGATGCTGACGACCGCGCGGCCATCCTGGTCGAAGGCCTGTTTGGCGTCGACCAGCTGGTCGCCCGAGACCATCACGCGGCGCTGGACGGCGATGGCGCCGGTCCCGTCGGCCATCGGCAGAACCTGCGATCCCGGAGGCGCATGGCCCGCGGCGACCTGCGCCGGATCGGCGTTGAGGTCGACCAGCTTGAACTCGAGACGCGCCGTCTGCCCGATCAGCTGCTTCAGCGCTTCGGGATTCTCGACGCCGGGCACCTGGACGAAGATTCGGCGGTCGCCCTGGTTGATGACCGTGATTTCCTTGGTGCCGCCCGGATCGATGCGGCGGCGCACGACGTCGCGGGCGACGGTCAGCGAATCCTTGAGCGCCTGCCTGGCGCCCGATTCCGTCGGGGTCAGGACGATGCGGTTGCCGTCGACGGTGCTGACTTCCCAGTCGCGATTGCCGGTCAGGCCGACCGGCCGGGTCAGCTGCTGCATCCGGTCGAAGGCGGCGGCGTGCTGGGTGGGGTCGCGGACGACAAAGCTAAGCTTGCCGCCCGACGTCGAAACGTCGCCGATGCGGATCGGCGGATCGCCTCGGCGAAGCTCGGTCGAGATTGTCTCTTCCATCGCCTGGAGCCGCTGCTTGCTGGCATCGGCGATGTCCGCTTCCAGCAGCAACTGGCTGCCGCCGGCGATGTCGAGCCCCAGGTTGATCCGCGCGCTCGGAATCCAGCCCGGCCAGCGTTCGACCTGTTCCTTGGGGAAGAGGCTCGGGATGGCCAGCAGGATGCCGGCGAGGACGACCAGGCTGACCGCCCAGATTTTCCACTTGGGGAAGTCGAGCATCCGTTCGAGCCCTTAGTCGTTGGCCGGCTTGGCGGATTTTGGATCGACGACCTGCGTCAGCGTGGACTTCACCGCCATGACGCGGATGCCCTGGGCCAGCTCGACCTCGACTTCGGTGTCGGTGACCTTGGTGACCTTGCCGATCAGGCCGCCGCCGGTGACGACGCGGTCATTCTTCTTGACCGCCATGATCTGGGCCTGATGTTCCTTCATCCGGCGCTGCTGGGGCCGGATCATCAGGAAGTAGAAGATGACGAAAACCAGGACCAGCGGAATGGTCTGGATGAAGAAGCTGGCGCCGCCCGAAGGCGAGGCTGCGGCAGCTAGGAGGAGGCTGGAAATGGGGCTGGGCATGAAAGGCGAACTTCTCGCTTCAGATATGAATGGTCGGGGCGACTGGATTCGAACCAGCGACCCCCACACCCCCAGTGTGATGCGCTACCAGGCTGCGCTACGCCCCGACCGTGTTGCCTCCCCGAGGTTCGGGCAAGCAGCGTTGGGCATCTAGTGGCGCGGGTCCGGCATGGCAAGGGACGCGCCGCCGCTTGCGTTCGACCGCTTCTCCCAATCATGGTGGCCCGATGAAGCGTAGGTCCCGCCGCAGGAAATCCCGTTGGATCAGGCGAATCGCGATTGCCGTGCTGGCGATCCCGGCGATCTATCTGCTTGGCGCGCTGATCGGATCGCTGGTGCCGCTGAATTCGGGCTGGGCCGAGCCGGATCAGGGGATCACCATCTACATCGCCGACAATGGGGTTCATGCCGACCTGGTGCTCCCAGCCAATGCCCAGGGCCTCGACTGGCGGCCGCTGGTGCCGAAATCGGACTTCGCCAACGTCCCAGCTAATGCGGGATGGGTGGCGTTCGGGGCGGGCGAGCGGCGGGTCTATCTGGAGACGCCGACCTGGACAGACCTCAGCCTCAAGACCGCCTTCGTCGCGCTGACCGGCGGGGAGCGGGTGATGCATGTCGAATGGGTAAGCAACCCCGGCTACGCCGCCCGCGAGGTCCGCCTGACGCCGGAGCAATACCGCCGTCTCTGGGCCTCGATCCGCGCCGGCTTTCGGCTCGACGCCAACGGCAAGCCGATCCGGATCGACCATCCCGGCTACGGCCCGCATGATGCCTTCTACGAAGGTATCGGCAAGGCGAACGCGATCCATACCTGCAACCAGTGGGCCGCGGGGCGGCTGCGACTGGCGGGGGTCGAAGCACCGCTGTGGAGCCCCTTCGTCAACGGACTCACCTGGCGATACCGGAAGGCCGGTCAGAGCACGTAGCGGCTCAAGTCGGCGTTCTTGGCGATTCCGCTGAGCTGTTGTTCGACGAAGGCCCGGTCGATGATCAGCGTGTCGCCCTGCCGGTCCTCGGCAGTGAAGCTGATGTCTTCGAGCAGCTTTTCCATCACCGTCATCAGCCTCCGAGCTCCGATATTCTCGACCG
>CAMPIY010000247.1 GCA_946886645.1 uncultured Sphingomonas sp. | reverse complement strand
ATCGACGGCAAGCGCTTCGCCTTCAAGGCCGGCGAAACCATCCACACCGAGAACAGCCACAAATATGGCCCGCGCGGGGCCCGGTTGCTTCTCCTCGCCGGCGGGTGGACCCCGCTCGCCGAATGGACCGACCCCAACCAGGATTTCGCCCTGATCCTGGCCGAAGCGCAGCGAAATCGTTTCGCGCCGTAATCAGATTGTGCGGCGCAAGACGGGCGGCTAAGTCAGCTTGCATGCTCTACGCTCTCTTCGGCATCATCGACATGATCCTCCAGGTCCTGGTCTGGGTCATCATCGCGCAGGTCATCATCAGCTGGCTGGTCGCGTTCAACGTCATCAACACCCAGTCGAACTTCGTCCGCACCGTGTTGGACGTCCTCGATAGGCTGACCGCGCCGCTTTATCGGCCGATCCGCAAGATATTGCCCGACTTCGGCGGGATCGATTTCTCGCCGATCGTGCTGATCCTGGCGATCCAGATCCTCCGCAAGCTCAACGCCGGGCTCGCGCTCGAGACCAGCGCGACCTTGATGTGAGCGCGAAGCTGATCGACGGAAAGGCGGCCGCGGCAGCGCTGCGGGAAGAAATAGCGAAGGAAGTCGCGCGCTTCCGCGTCGCCACGGGCCGTGTGCCTGGACTCGCCACGGTACTGGTCGGGGAAGACCCGGCATCGGCGGTCTATGTCCGGTCGAAAGGCCGGGCGACGCTCGAAGCGGGGATGTTGAGTTTCGAGCACAAGCTCCCTGCCGACGCGAGCGAGGCCGACCTGCTGGCGCTGGTCGACCAGCTCAATGCCGACCCGTTGATCGACGGAATCCTCGTCCAGCTCCCGCTTCCGGATCATATCGACACGAACAAGGTCATCACCCGCATCGATCCCGACAAGGACGTTGACGGCTTCCACCCCGTCAATGCGGGGCGGCTGGCGATCGGCCTTCATGGTTTTGTCCCTTGCACGCCTTTGGGCTGCCTGAAGCTGCTGAAGGCGGAACTCGGCGACCTCAGCGGCAAGAATGCGGTCGTCATCGGCCGCTCCAACATCGTCGGAAAGCCGATGTCGATGCTGCTGCTGGCGGAGAGCTGCACCGTGACCATCGCCCATAGCCGGACGCGCGACCTGCCCGACGTTGTAAGAGGAGCGGACATCGTCGTCGCGGCGGTCGGCCGTCCGCAGATGGTGCAGGGCGATTGGTTGAAACCCGGTTGCACCGTGATCGACGTCGGCATCAACCGGATCGCGGGGGAAGGCGGCAATAGCCATCTCGTCGGAGACGTCGACTATGCATCGGCCAGCAAGATCGCCGGAGCCATCACGCCCGTGCCGGGCGGCGTCGGGCCGATGACCATCGCCTGCCTCATCCGCAACACCTTCGTCTCCGCCGCGAGGCGCGACGGCTTCGACTATGGGAAAAGCCTATGATCGCCGCGCTCCTGATCGTCGCCCAAGCGTCGGCTGCTGCCGTTCCGCCCGCGCCGGTCACCGCAATCGACGCCGAGCGAGCCTTCATCGCCGACGCCCACACCACCGGCCAGTGGGCCGCCTTCCGCAAATGGTCGACCGACGACGCCGTGATATTCGCGCCCCAGCCCGAAAACGCGCATGCAGCGCTGAAGGACGCGCCCGAACCCAAGGTCGCTATCTTCTGGTGGCCGGGCAGCAGCTTCGTCAGCTGCGACGGCAACCTCGCGGTCAATACCGGCCCATGGGTGCGGGGCGGCGGCAAGAGGGCGGGCTTCTTCACGACCGTCTGGCGCAAGAAAGATGGAGAGTGGCGCTGGGTCTATGACGGCGGCGGCGACCTCGACGTACCCCGGGCGGAAGGCGGCGATATCAAACCGACCGTCGCCTCCTGCACTACCCGCCCGACGGCTGCCGCGGTTCCGGCGCCGATCGAAGGTTTCTCCCCGCCATTCAAGACCGGCAGCGGCACGAGCGCCGATGGAACCCTGACCTGGCATTACCGGGTCGACGCGCACGGTGCGCGGCATTTCGTCACCCAATTATGGGACGGCAGCAGCTGGCAAACGGTGATCGACGATCGCGTTCCGGCTCCGCCAGCACAGCCGTGATCGAGCTCTTCACCACGGCCTTCATCACCCTGCTGGTGATCGTCGATCCGCCGGGCTGCGCGCCGATTTTCGCATCGCTGACCAGCGGGACCGCGGCCGCACACCGGCGCAAGATGGCGATCCGCTCGGCGCTGGTCGCCTGGTGCATCCTGCTGTTCTTCGCGCTGCTGGGTGAGCCGCTGCTCAGCCACATGGGCATTTCCTTGAGCGCCTTCCGCCTGGCGGGCGGAATCATGCTGTTCATCATCGCGCTGGAGATGGTGTTCGAAAAACGCACCGAGCGCCGCGAGGAGCGGGCGCGCGAGATCGAGGGGACGCCCGAGGCCGAGGACATCAGCGTCTTCCCGATGGCGATCCCGATGATCGCCGGTCCCGGCTCGATCGCCTCGGTCATGCTGCTCAATGCTCGCGCCGATGGCCTTACGGCCAGCCTGGTCGTGCTGGGCGCGATGAC
>CAMPIY010000246.1 GCA_946886645.1 uncultured Sphingomonas sp. | reverse complement strand
TCCATTGCGCGCGCCACAGGCTTTCCCCGCCGCTCATCGTCGTCTCTTCCTGGATATGCTCCTTGGGCAGTTCGGCCACGAAGCGGCTCGGGATGCTGCTGGTCCACTGGCCATAGATGCGGCGGTTGGCGGCGTGGAGGATGGTCGCCTTCGCGCGCGCGCGCGTCAGAGCAACATAGGCGAGACGGCGCTCCTCCTCGAGGCTGGCAAGTCCGCCTTCGTCGAGCGCGCGCTGTGATGGGAAAACCCCTTCCTCCCAGCCGGCGAGATAGACGATCGGGAACTCCAGGCCCTTGGCGGCGTGGATGGTCATGATGGTGACCTTGTCGCCCTGCTTCGCCTCGTCATTGTCCATCACCAGGCTGACATGTTCGAGGAAGGCGCCGAGCGTCTCATACTCCTCCATCGCCCGGGCCAGCTCGGCGAGGTTTTCGAGACGGCCTGCGGCTTCGGCGCTGCGCTCGTTCTGCAGGACCGCGGTATAGCCGCTTTCGTCGAGCATGATCCGCGCGAGCTCTGGATGGGGGATTTCACTCGCCATCGTCCGCCAGCGGGCGATGTCGGCGACGAAGCGGGCGAGGCTGTTGCGGGCGCGCGGCTGGAGCTCGTCGCTGTCCAGCATTTGCGCCGCGGCGATGAGCAGGGGCTGCTGCGTGGCGCGCGCGAATTTATGGATGCTCGCCACCGCCTTGTCGCCGAGCCCGCGCTTGGGGACATTGACGATCCGGTCGAACGCCAGGTCGTCGGCCGGCTGGGCAATCAAACGGAGATAGGCGAGGGCGTCACGAATTTCCGCACGCTCGTAGAAGCGGAAGCCGCCGACGATCTGGTAGGCAAGGCCAATGGCGATGAAGCGCTCCTCGAACTCCCGGGTCTGGAACTGGGCGCGGACGAGGATCGCCGCGTCGTTGAGCGAGCCGCCGCGCGCCTCATGCGCCTCCATTTCCTCGCCGACGCGGCGCGCTTCCTCGGGCCCGTCCCATACGCCGACGACCTTGACCCGTTCCCCCTCGTTACGCTCCGTCCACAGCGTCTTGCCGAGCCGGCCGGCATTGTTGGCGATCAGGCCCGTTGCCGCACCAAGGATGTGCGGGGTGGAGCGGTAATTCTGCTCCAGCCGGATGACTGCCGCACCGGGGAAGTCGGTCTCGAAGCGGAGGATGTTGGCGACCTCCGCGCCGCGCCACGAATAGATGGACTGGTCGTCGTCGCCGACCACGCAAATGTTGCGGCGCGGCTCGGCCAGCAATCTCAGCCACTCATACTGGCTGGCGTTGGTGTCCTGATATTCGTCGACAAGGATGTAGCGGAAACGGTCGCGGTAGCTGTCCAGGACATCCGGATGCGCCTTGAAGATGGTCAGCATGTGCAGCAGCAGATCGCCGAAGTCGCAGGCATTCAGAGTCCGCAGCCGCTCCTGATAGGCGGCGTAAAGTTCCTGCCCCCGGCCGCCGCCGAAGGCTTCGGACTCGGCGGCATCGATGTGGGCGGGAGTCCAGCCGCGATTCTTCCAGCGGTCGATGACTCCGGCCAGCTGCCGCGCGGGCCAGCGCTTCTCGTCGAGGTTGGAAGCCACGATCAGCTGCTTCAGCAGGCGCAACTGGTCATCGGTATCGAGGATGGTGAAGTTGCTTTGCAGGCCGACCAGCTCGGCATGGCTCCGAAGCATCCGCGCCGCCACGCTGTGGAAGGTGCCGAGCCAGGGCATGCCCTCGATTGCCCCGCCGGAGATCGCCGACACGCGCTCCTTCATCTCGCGGGCCGCCTTGTTGGTGAAGGTCACCGCGAGAATCTGCGACGGCCATGCCCGGCGAGTCGCGATGATGTGGGCGAGCCGGGCGGTCAGCGCGGCGGTCTTCCCGGTTCCCGCGCCGGCCAGCATCAGCACCGGCCCCTCGGTGGTCAGCACGGCCTGCCGCTGCGGCTCGTTCAGGCCCTGCAGATAGGCGGGCTCGGGGGAGGGGACGGCGGACTCGGGCACTCATCGCAGGTAGGTCGGCGCGAACGAATCGGCAACTGTCCGCGCGACTCGTTTCGCTTGCGACGAGTTGTGCACGATATCCCCGTTATCCACAGGCAAAGACTCGCTTTTTTCGCTTTCCCGACTCGGCAAAGTGAGTCAGGTTACATGGGTGATCGGGACGGAAGTCCCCGCCTCTTCGGAGAGCCGGCAACGGCAGGAAGAAGCGGCAGGTGACGGAAGGACCGATCTCCACCGGATGGCGATGAGGAGGGCTTCGGCCCAAGTCGGACCACCGGAAGAGGCGCCGGAAGAGTTGGTCTTCCAGTCGCAGTTCGCGGCTCCCCCTGGGAGCAAGCGACGCGAAAGGGACCAACCCAAGAAGGGCCGCGGAAGATGACTGAACCAGCCTTCGGGCTGGACCACCATCGGAAGCGACGCCTGAGCTGGTGAGCCAGGATCGAAGAGCGGGGGGCGAAAGCCACCAAGCTAGCGAACACCGGCAGATCCTTAGCTCGGTGCAGGTGGGGGCTGGCAGCAATGCCGGCCCCCATTTCTGTTTGGGC
>CAMPIY010000245.1 GCA_946886645.1 uncultured Sphingomonas sp. | reverse complement strand
TGGACCGGCTCCGGCAGCAGGGTCTCGTCTATCCCTGCTTCTGCACCCGCGCCGATATCGCCCAGTCATTGACCGCGCCGCATGGCGATGCGGGCAGCGGCTATCCCGGCACCTGTCGCGGTCTCCCGGACGACCCGGAACGACGGGCCAATACGCCGCACTGCTGGCGGCTTGACGCGGAGAAAGCGATTGGCCTCGCCGGTTTGCCGGGCTGGACCGAAGACGATGGCATACGCTTCGAGAGCAAGCGCGAGGACATCGGCGATGCGATCCTCGCTCGTAAGGATGCTCCTTCCTCCTATCATCTCGCCTGCGTCGTCGACGATGCCGATACGGGCGTGACGCTGGTCGTGCGGGGCGAGGATTTGCGGCCGTCCACGCCCACCCAACGCCTTCTCCAAAAGCTGCTCGGCCTTCCCGAACCGACCTACCTCCACCACCCGCTCGTCACCCATGAAGACGGCCGCCGCCTCGCCAAGCGCGACCTCGCGCCAACACTGCAAGTCATGCGGGAAGAAGGGGTTGATGGCCCGACGCTCGCCGCCGACCTGATCGAAGGCCGGCTCCCCCTAGGATTCCGCCTCTCGCGCGCCTAGATAGCGGCCCATGAACACGCTCCTCGTCATCGCCCTCGTCGTTGCCATGGCCGCGACCGCCTACGTCCTCGTTCGCGGGGTGATCGCCATGGCCAGCGGCAAGGATGCCACCGGCGAGCAGCAGCAGAATTACATGCAGAAGCGCGTGCTGTTCCAGGGCGTGGCGATCGTCATCGTCATCCTGATCCTCGTCCTCGCCAGCGGCGGGCGGTAAGGCCCTGGTCAAGCTCAACAAGATTTACACCCGCACCGGCGACGGCGGCTCGGCGGGCCTCGTCGACGGCAGCCGCGTTTCCAAATCATCCCCCCGAATGACGGCAATTGGCGAGGTGGACGAGGCCAATTCGGCGATTGGCGTCGCTGTCGCGGCGCTGGGCAATAGCGAACTGGCAAACCGCCTTCGCCAAATCCAGAACGAAATGTTCGACCTTGGCGCCGACATCGCCACGCCCGGAGAAATGGAAGGGGCGCTGCGTATCGTCCCGCGCCAGGTCGAGCGGCTGGAGGAGGAGATCGACGCGATGAACGCCGATCTTTCTCCGCTGACCAGCTTCATCCTGCCCGGCGGGTCGATGGCCGTATCGCAGCTTTACCTTGCCCGGGCGGTGGTGCGCAGGGCCGAACGGGCTACGGTGGCGCTTGCAGAGGACGAGACGATCAACCGCCAAGCCCTTGCCTATCTGAACCGGCTTTCCGACCATCTGTTCGTGGCGGCTCGCCATCTGGCTGCCAGCGAAGGCGGCGATGTCCTGTGGCAGCCCGGGGCGACCCGAGGCGAATAGCCGGTCGCTGGCCGATCATAGTGAACATTTATAGAACAAGTGACTTTTCTGACTGGCCGATTCATGGCAGGGAACTGCGATGGCAAGAGGTGACTCAGCCAAGGACAGCAAGTCGCTCGGGGAGCGCCTTTCGGCAACGCGCCGGCTGACGCTCGACCTCGCCGCGCCGCTCGGCGATGCGGACGCCACCATCCAGCCTCATCCCGACGCCTCGCCTGCGAAATGGCATCTGGCGCATACGACCTGGTTTTTCGAAACCTTCGTCCTGCGCGACCATGTGCCCGGCTATCGGCTCCACGACGAGCGCTGGCCCTACCTCTTCAACAGCTATTACGAAGGCGAAGGCGACCGCCACGCCCGGCCGAGGCGCGGGATGATCAGCCGGCCCAGCCTCGACGAGGTTCGCGAATGGCGGGCCGAGGTCGATCAGGCGCTTCAGGATGCGCTTCCGACCTTGCCGCCCGCAACGCTGAAGCTGGTCGAGCTCGGCATCCAGCATGAGCAGCAGCACCAGGAATTGTTCCTGACCGACATCCTGGCGACCTTCGCGGAGAATCCGCTGGAGCCAGCCTATGGAGAGCTTCGTCATTGCGAGGACCCCGGCCTTGAGCCGGGGGACGCGGCAATCCAGACTGGTTTGCTTCGCTCCGCTCGCAATGACGGGTGGATCGAGGGCCGCGAGGGGCTGGTAGAAATCGGCGCCCGCGACGGCTTCGCCTTCGATTCCGAACGGCCGCGTCATAAGACCCTGCTCCACCCCCATCGCATCGCGACCCGCTGCGTAACCAATAGCGAGTGGCAGGACTTCATCGCCGACGGCGGGTATTCGAGCCCGACGCTATGGCTGAGCGAAGCCTGGGATTGGGTGCGGACCAATGGCATTGAGCGGCCGCTCTACTGGTATGGTGATGGGACCGCATTCACCCTAGCCGGGCGCCGCGAAATCGATCCCGCATCACCCATTGCCCACATCAGCTATTACGAAGCCGACGCCTATGCCCGCTGGGCCGGTGCCCGGCTTGCGACCGAGGCCGAATGGGAAGACGCCTTCGCCTCGTCCGATCCGGCGATCGGCCATCAACTCGATCGCGCCGGGTCCGTCATGCCGAGGCCCGGCGGCGGGCCGTTCGGCGACGTCTGGCAATGGACCCAGTCCG
>CAMPIY010000244.1 GCA_946886645.1 uncultured Sphingomonas sp. | reverse complement strand
GCCAGCTGGTCAGCCACGGCCACATCCGCGTCAACGGCGTGAAGTGCAACATCGCGTCGCGCCGCTGCGACGTGAACGATGTCATCGAGCTCGGCCCCAAGGCGCAGGAAATGGCGCTGGTCATGGAAGCCCAGAGCCTCGCCGAGCGCGACATCCCCGACTATGTCGCGCCCGACGGCAATTCGAAGGTCAGCTTCGTTCGCGTGCCGACTCTCGACGAAGTGCCCTATCCGGTGAAGATGGAGCCGAACCTGGTCGTCGAATTCTATTCGCGCTGATCGAAACGACCGCCTGAACGACAAGGGCGGCCCATCGCGGGCCGCCCTTTTCTTATGGCCGGAAGACTATTTTCCGATGGTCCGTTCGAGCAACTGGCCAATCTTGGTCAGCATCTGGACCCGGGCATCCGTATCGTCCAGCTGGTGATCAAGCCCCTTGAAGCTCAGCATTTCGACCGGCGTTCCCGCACCCTGCAACGCCGCCTGCATCCGCTCGCTCTGCCTGATGCCGACATTTGCATCCAGGTCGCCATGGACCAGCAGCACCGGGACCTTGATCCGGCTTGCCTGCTGTAGCGGGGAGCCCTCCACCACATGCGGGCTATCGCCAATGAACTGGCGGACGATGTCGCGATTGCTGAAGTTTTCCGCTTCCTTCTTGGCCATTTCCAGATCGGTGACCGGCGCGATCGCGACCGCCGCCTTGTAAAGTGCCGGTTCCACCGCCGCCGATTGAAGCGCCGCGTAGCCGCCATAGGACCAGCCAACGATCGCCAATCGCTGGGGGTCGGCAATGCCCTGGGAAATCAGATATTTCGCGGAAGCCGTGACGTCGCCGATCGAGGTCCGCCAGCCCTGGAACCCGTTCTTTGCGAGCCATGCGTCGCCGTAACCGTCCGATCCGCGGTAGTTCGGCTGGATCACCGCATAGCCTCGCGCCGCCA
The DNA here is from genome assembly GCA_946886645.1 of uncultured Sphingomonas sp. Next base: position 1,601 of record CAMPIY010000244.1, on the reverse strand, counting down.
GGAATTGCGGGAGCCAGTCGAAGCCCCATTCGTCGCGCGCCGAAGGGCCGCCGTGGGGCAGGACGATGGCCGGAAGATTTTTTCCGCCGCTTCCCGGAGGAAGGGTGAGATAGGCCGGGATGCCGACGCCGTCCGGAGCTGGCACCGTAATCGGCTTGACCGATGCCAGGATTTTTCCGTCGAGCTCGGGCCGGATGGGCGCAACCTCTTTCAAGGTCCGGGTGGCGCGGGAGTATTTGTAAAAAGTGCCCGGCGCGGTGTCGCCCGAGGCCAGGATCAGCAATTGCTGGCCGTCGCGGCTCGACTCGTGAAAGCTGATCGACGGCTTCTTCGGAACCGCCTTGGTCAGCGATGCGTGCAGCTTGTCGAATTCGGGATCGAAGTAGATCACCCTGCGGCTCTCGTCGGCGTAGGTGTAGCCGATCACCCGTTGACCGCCGCCGAACCGGACGACTCCATCGATATCGACCTTGTCGTTCGTCGCAACGACCTTTTCCGCCATGCTTCCATCAAGCGAAATCTGGACCAGCGCGTCACGCCCGCCGATCCGCTTGCGGGCGAACAGCACATTGCGCTCTCCATCGATCGCCAGGGGATAGGCGCCGGTCCGGTTCACGCTGTTATATTCGCCAAGGTCGATCCAGGTTTTGGAATCGGGCTTGCGGTATCGATAGGTAAACAGGCCGGTCATCTGGCCGCTGTTGGGATCGACCTTCCAGTCGCCGGAAACACGGATATTCCCCCGCCCGTCCGACATATAGGTGGAAACATTCGTCTTCGGGGATTCGACATTCTTGCCCTTAAGCGTGTCGAGGTCGATCTGGTCGACGCCCAATCCCTCCTTCGTCCGGTTGATCAGGTGCCCGGTCGTGCCGACCTCCGGAACATAGACGCGTTCCATCAGGACCTGGCCTTCCTGGCCGGGAAGCCAATCGATGATATCGCCGTCCGACTGGGTCACATAACGCCCGCGATCGCTCTGGGACTGGCCCATTGGCCGCATCTTCGAGCCATCGGCGTTGACGGTAATCAGGCGCGAGAATCCAATTGGGTCGCCATCGATCTTTTCGATCCCGCCATATTGGCAGACCAGATGCTCTTCCCCGGCAAAGGAGCACCAATAGAGCTTCTCCGGCTTGCCATCGGTCTGGGCGATGCGGGTCACCTGGGCAGTATCGAGGTCGATCACGTTCGCCGTGGTGGCCGAGCCTGCCGCCGAAACGAGCATCACAACGCGTTTGCCGCTAGGACTGATGTCCATCCCGCGCACGAACTCGCGCGTTCCGAAGGCCTTGGCATCCTCGGCCAGCGTGCCTGCCAGGGCGGCCGGCACGGAAATGAACGACGATGCAGCGAATAGCGCCGCGAACGATGCGGCGGCCAGAAAATGATGACGCAACTTGATAACTCCCCCTTTGCCCATGGCCATAGGACCACCCGCAAACCGATATGACAAGCCCTGCTTGGCGCATGAGGCGATGGATGTTAGGCGCCCGCGCATGACGAACCCGCCTCTCCCCGAATGGGCGCCGCACCAGGCCGTATGGATCGGATTTCCAAGCTCTGCCGAGCTGTGGGAGGCGGACCTTGCCCCGGCCCAG
>CAMPIY010000243.1 GCA_946886645.1 uncultured Sphingomonas sp. | reverse complement strand
TCGAACCAGCGACCTACTGATTAAAAGTCAGTTGCTCTACCGACTGAGCTAACGGCCCTCACCAGGCGAGGCACGCCGTTAGCCCGCTCGCCGCCGCTTGCCAAGGCGTGAGAGGAGGTGGCGGACCGACAAATTGCCATCGACCCGCCAATCGGGCGCGATCGCGGCCAGCGGCCCGAGGACGAAGTCGCGGCTGGCAAGCCGGGGATGCGGAATTGTCAGCTTCCTCGTGATATGCGGCCGTCCGTTCCAGGCGACGAGGTCGAGGTCGAGCACCCGCTCGCCCCAACGCTTTCCCCGCCGCCGGCCGAACTCGCGCTCCAGCGACTTCAGCGCGCCGAGCATCGCCTGGGGAGCAAGCGGGCTTTCGACCAGCGCGACGGAGTTGGCGAAATCGCGGCCCGCACCACCAATCGCCTTGTTCAGGATGACCGGCGAAGCGTCGAAAAGGGTGAAGTCGGCGTCGAGCCGCGCAATCGCGGCCTCGACCACGCCGGCGGGGCGCCCGTGCCGGACATGCCGGCGGTTGGAGCCGATGGCGATGGCATAGAGGTGCGTTGCCTGCGGCATCGGCGCTCGCCTAGGCTGTCGCAATGCATTTCGCCAGTCCCGCAGATCTATCGCCGTTGCCCCGGACAGAAGCGCCGCGAGACTGCCCGCTGTGCCCGCGGCTGGTCGCACTGCGTGAACAATGCCGCGACGCGCATCCCGACTGGTGGAACGCGCCCGTGCCCGCGTTCGGCGATCCCGGCGCCTGGCTGGCGATTATCGGCCTTGCACCCGGCAAGCACGGGGCCAACCGCACGGGACGCCCCTTCACGGGAGATTTCGCCGGAGACCTTCTCTATTCCACCTTGCTGAAGTTCGGCTTGGCCGAGGGCGAGTATCGCGGTGATCCGTCCGATGGATTGGTCCTTCGAGGAGCGATAATCCTCAACGCGGTCAAATGCCTGCCGCCGCAGAACAAGACCCTTCCGAGCGAGGAGGGCAATTGCCGCCCGTTCCTCATGGAGGCGATTGCGGGATTGCCAAGACTGACCACCTTCGTCGCGTTGGGCAGAGTGGCCCATGACAGTCTGTGCCGAAGCTTCGAGATGCCCCTGTCCCGAGCGAAGTTTGGGCACGGGTCAGAGCATCGCCTGCCGGGCAACAAGCGCCTGATCGATAGTTATCACTGCAGCCGCTACAATCAGAACACGCGGCGCCTTGATGCGGCGATGTTCGAGACGGTCTTTGCGAGAGCAGTGGAGCAACGGCATGACGGATGAGATTCGGACCGAGCGGCTCCTGCTTCGCCGCGCCCGACCCGGCGATGTCGACGCCATGCACCGCATCATGAGCGATCCCGTGGCGATGCGTTACTGGTCGACGCCCCCACACGCCGCTCTCGAGGAAACCGAGACCTGGCTCGCCTCGATGATCGAAGCCGATCCAGCCAAGAGCGACGATTTCATTGTAACCCTCAACGGCGCGGTCCTTGGCAAATTCGGCGCCTGGCGACTGCCGGAATTCGGATTCCTGATCGACCCGGCATATTGGGGCAAGGGCTTGGCCAGTGAGGCAATGGTCGCCTTCGTTGAAAGGCGGCGCGCACTCGGTTCCAGCGAGATCAAGGCGGACGTCGATCCTCGCAATGCCGCATCGCTGCGCCTGCTCGAACGTCACGGCTTCGTCGAAACCGGCCGGGCCGCCGGTACCTGGCAAGTCGGCGACGAGCTTTGCGACAGCGTTTATTTGAAGCTGATCCTCTAAGGTCGTCCTAGAAAGCGCGACGCTGTGCCTGGAGAAGCATTCTCAGCAGCATCGCGACGGGCCGCGGAACCCCCACCTTGCCTTCGAGCCAAAGGCTTACGGCCGACCGGCTGACCCCGATGGCATTCGCCAGATCCGCCTGCGTGCGGTACCCGAGCCCGCGCATGTGGCGGCGGAGCTCCTCGGGGGACATTGAGGCGAGGCGGGGGTCGTCCATCGGCATCAGCAATTAGCCGAGCAAGGCCGCAAGCGGAACCTTCAGATCGCGTCGGCGCCCCGATCGCCCGTGCGAATGCGAATGGCCTGCTCGACGGGGATGACGAATATCTTGCCGTCTCCGATGCGGCCGGTGCGGGCGGCGTTCTCGATCGCCTCGACCGTCCGGTCGGCGAGTCCATCCTCGACAACGACCTCGACCTTCACCTTTGGCAGGAAGTCGACGACATATTCGGCGCCGCGATACAGCTCGGTATGCCCCTTCTGCCGGCCGAAGCCTTTCACTTCGGTGACGGTGATCCCCGAAACGCCGACTTCGTGAAGCGCGTCCTTCACATCGTCGAGCTTGAACGGCTTGATGATGGCTTCGATCTTTTTCACCTGGCCTTACCCCTTTACGGCCCATCATAGACGGGTTGCGGCGCCGGTGCGACGATTTGAAGAGTCCCGCCAAATCTCTGCCGCATTTCGCGGGCAGGCGGGGCACGCATGAAAAAAGCGATCATTCTTTCCGCCGGCCAGGGTTCGCGGCTCGGGCACCTGACCGATGACCGGCCAAAATGCCTGATCGAGTTCAACGGCCGCACATTGCTCGACCGGCAGCTGGATGCGCTTGCCGC
>CAMPIY010000242.1 GCA_946886645.1 uncultured Sphingomonas sp. | reverse complement strand
CCTGGAAACCGAAGGCGTCGTTGAGGATGGTCAGGATCGGCGGGATGACGACCGATCCGAATATCACGCCGAGCACCAGCGCAACCTGCTGCCGCCATGGAGTCGCGCCGACCAGCTGGCCGGTCTTCAAGTCCTGGAGGTTGTCGTTGGCGATGGTCGCGATGCCGAAGATGATCGCCGTGACGAACAGCGCGAATGCGACCAGGCTTTGCGACGCGGTCACGTCGAGCCCGCCGCCGAACAGGGCGGCGAGGACCAGGGAGATGCCCAGCACGGTCAGGATTCCGACGCCCGACACCGGGCTGTTCGACGCGCCGATCAGGCCGGCCATATAGCCGGTGATGGCGGCGATGATCGCGCCGGCGACGAAAATGTAGAGAAGGCTGAGGCCCAGCGTCGTGGCCGGGTCTGCAGCGATCGGTCCGCTCTGGGCGAATGCCGACAGGAGCAGGCCGATGGGGATTAGCGAAATGACGATCGTGCCCGCGACAATCGTGATCGGAATGTCACGCTCGGTCAGCGGGAGCGCGTCGCCCTGGCCGGCCTGGCGCTTGCGGTTGGCGGCAATCGCCGAGGTCACGCCCTTGACGATCGGCCCGATAATCCGAAGCAGGGTCCAGATCGCCGCGACGCCCATGGTTCCTGCACCGATGAAACGGACCTTTTCGCGGAACATGGTTCCGACAATCGCGTCGATGTCGCCGCCCGACGGGATGCCAGCGAGCCCGACCTGCCAGGGCACCAGCACGAACCAGCTGATGATCAGGCCGACCAGCATCGCGATCCCGACGGCCATTCCGACCAGGTGGCCGACGCCGATCAGCGCCATCGACAGGCTGGTCGAAACGGTTGTCGCGCCCGCGCCGATTTTGAGCGACCTGGCGGCTTCGGTCGCGAGCAGCTTGGTCTGGGCAAGCAGCGCATAGGCCGCCGACACGACCGAGCTCCACACGATCATCTTGAGCCCGCGTCTGTTTTCCTCGGCTCCGCCGACGCCCGCGCCGACCTTGAGAACCTCGGCGGCGGCAACGCCTTCGGGATAGGGCAGGTCCGACCCGGTCACGAGCGCGCGCCTGAGCGGCACGGAATACATGACGCCCAGGATGCCGCCCAGGGCGATCACCGCAACCGACAGCCAGAAGGGAAAGCCGGTCCACCATCCAACCATGATCAGGCCGGGCAGGACGAAGATGATCGCCGACAGCGTGCCCGCCGCCGATGCGATGGTCTGGACGATGTTGTTTTCCTGGATCGTCGCGTCGCGGAAAAATTTGAGGATCGCCATCGAGATGACCGCCGCCGGGATCGAGGTGGCGAAGGTGATGCCGAGCTTCAGGCCCAGATAGACGTTCGCCGCCGTAAACAGCAGCGTGATCAATGCGCCGAGGATGATTCCTCGAAGCGTGAGTTCCTTCACGCCCATTCCGGTCGCCGCGGTCGCCATCAAACCCTCCCCATCATTCCTTGCCGGTGGGGACGGGCAATTCCTCCCGTTCGAACCGGATGACGGTGTCGTAACGATACAAAAGCAGCCGGTCACCCTCGATTTTCAGGGGTTCGCGGTTGAAATTCGGAGTCTTGTAAGCGCCCTGCATCCCGGTCGCCGTCAGGAAGACGGTCCGGCCGTCGGACGTCCAGTTCCCTTCCGCCGATTCCGACACTGCTCCATAGTCGAGCTGATACTGGAACCGGCCGTCGTCATCGAGCTGAAGGGCCGCGCCGACCTCCATCTGGTTCGAGCGATAGAAGCCGCCGACGGGCGCCGGTTCGGCCATGGCAATCAGCAGCGCGGCGAACATGATCGGCTTCCTTCAAAATCCGCCGCGAGGCGCATCACTGGTGCGTGAACAGGTCCGTATAGCGGTCGACGCTGGTCAGTTGATAATCTTCCACGTCGCGGGCCGCGTTGGACGTGGCGGTCGCGCGCTTCGTTCCCATGGCCACATCATAGTTGACCAGGGCCGCGGTGAAGGCCGCCGCTTCCGCCGGGCAAGCCGCCTTTACCGCCTCCCCATAGGCGGTTGGCTCGACCTTGGCCTTCAACTGGTTGGTCTCGAACGACTTGATGCAAGTGGCATAGGCATGGCGCGGCGCATCGATCGATTTCGGATTTGGCGCCGCCAGCGCCAGCGCAACCATCAGCGTGAACATACCCGCATCCCCTCCACGGACATATCAACGCCGGGGAGAATGACTCATTATCGACAAAAATCAAATCGTCAGCTGAGCTCTACTCCCGGCGGTACGGGTGAGCTGTGGCGCCGGATCACCTGCCAGCCTTCGCCAACCCTGGCCCATACGTCGGTCAGCAGGACGCGCTCGTCGATCAGCTGACCCATGTAGCGGACCTGCCATTGCGCATCGACGGTGGCGACGATCGTATTTTCCAGCGCCAGGCACTCGGTCACCCGGACCTCCAGGCTGGCGATGTCCATGCGTTTCAAGGCCTCGATCCATTGTTCGAGGTTGACCGCGACCGACCCGGTCGAGCGGATTCCCACCAGCTTGAACTGCGGATGGATCAGGCGACGAAGCGTCGCATCGTCCTTCGCGACCAATGCATCGCGCCATTCGCGCTCAAGGTCGCGAACGTCGAG
>CAMPIY010000241.1 GCA_946886645.1 uncultured Sphingomonas sp. | reverse complement strand
TCCGCCGCCCTCGCCCTTGGCGAAGCGCTGCGCCAAACCGATGGACTGCCCAAATGACCCCGCTCGACAATCAGCAACAGGCCGCCCGCGACTGGTTCGAATCGCTTCGCGACCGGATCTGCGCCGAATTCGAAGCGATCGAGCGCGAGGCAGGCAGCGACGCCCGCTTCCAGTTCATCCCCTGGGACCGGACCGACGACGACGGGACGCCCGGCGGTGGCGGGGTGCGCGGGCAGATGAGCGGGAAGGTATTTGAGAAGGTCGGGGTCAACGTCTCCACCGTCGGCGGCCGCTTCTCGCCCGAATTCGCGTCGTCGATCCCCGGCGCCGAGGAAGACCCGAGCTTCTTCGCCACCGGCATCAGCCTGGTCGCGCACATGGTCAACCCGCACGTCCCCGCCGTCCATATGAACACGCGCTTCCTGACGACGACGCGGCGATGGTTCGGCGGCGGAGCGGACCTCAATCCGGCGATTCCCTATGATGAGGACAGCGAGGCTTTCCACGCCCGAATGCGGGCCGCCTGCGCCGCCCACGACCCGACTTTCTATCCGCGCTTTTCCAAATGGGCGGAGGAGTATTTCTGGCTTCCGCATCGCAAGCGGGCACGGGGGGTCGGAGGCATTTTCTACGACCGGCTGGAGGATCATTTCGAAGAGCATTTCGCCTTCACCCGCGACGTGGGCGAGGCGTTCCTCGACATCTATCCGCAGATCGTCCGCAAGCGGATGGATATGCCTTTCACCGACGCGGACATGAACGAGCTGCTCGAATTTCGCGGCCGCTACGTCGAGTTCAACCTGCTCTACGACCGGGGCACATTGTTCGGCCTCAAGACCGGCGGCAACATCGACGCCATCCTGATGAGCCTGCCGCCGCTGGCGAAGTGGAAATAGCTATTCGGCGTGTTTCACGTCGGGAACGCCGGGCTGGCCACCGGTCAGTTGCGCGGTGATCCGCGTAAGCATCGCCGTGTAAATTGCGATGAAGGCTGCCTGGATGAGCCCGGCGGTCAGCGCGACCAGCAACAGCGAAACGCTCCACGGCTCCGGTCGCCCCAAGGCCAGCGACACCACCGAACCGATGACCGCGCCCGCCGCCGAGGCGACAATCAGGAAGGCGATGGTGGCGAGTAGCATGAAGGCCAGCAGCTTCCAGAAATGGCCGCGAGTCAGCTGGAAGGCACGCCGGATCGCCGCCACCGCCCCGACATCCTCGCTGGCGATCAGCACGATCATGGGCAGCAGCCTGACGCCGACGGCCAGGATGATGACGAACCCGACGAGCACGGCCATCCATCCCGTCGGCGAAAGGCTTGCCGCCGAAAATTGACCGTCGCCGCCCGTAGCAAGACCAAGGATCGCGAGAACCAGCGACAGGATCAGGATCAGCGGCACCATCACCATCAGCGCCGCAAGAATCAGCGTGGGAAGCCGCTTCGCCGCGCGCCCGATCGCTTCCCCAACGCTGCCCTTCCATCCGTTGGTCAGCAAAACGATCGCCATTTGCCCCGCCAGCATGACCACGATCATGACCAGCGTCACCAGCATCCACGGACCCGCCTCGGGCTCCGTCCCGGGCGCGACGCGCGGTTCGATCATCGCGCTGACGACGGCCGGCACGAGGATCAGGCCGAGCGCGACCGGAGTGATCAGGCGCCGGTTCGCGGCAATGGCGGCCCTGGCTTCATCCCATGCCTTGCCGATCGATAATGCCATCCTGGTCCCTTTGCGCCGTGGTTGGCGGCAACCGTAGAGGGAGGCCCTTCCAGTGACAATCGGCCTTGCCGCGAAAGGCGCGGGTTGCCATTTGCTTCGGCATGGACGGCAATGGGATCGAATGGCGGGTCAGCGAAGGGCTGACACCCTATCCGGATGCGCTGGCCGAGATGGAAGCGCGCGCCGCGGCGGTGCGCGAAGGCAGCGCGAGCGAACTCGTCTGGCTGCTCGAACATCCGCCGCTGTTCACCGCCGGCACCAGCGCCGATCCCACCGAACTGTTCAACCCGATGGGCTTCCCCGTGTTCGAGGCGGGCCGCGGCGGACGATACACCTATCATGGGCCCGGGCAGCGCGTGGTCTACCTGGTCCTCGACCTGGAAAAGCGGGGCAAGGATATCCGCAACTTCGTCCACTCGCTCGAGGAGTGGATGATCGCATCGCTCGCGGACCTCGGCGTATCGGCACGGCGCGAGCCAGGCCGCATCGGCATCTGGACCGGCGAGGGTGCCGATGAAGCGAAAATCGGCGCGATTGGCGTGCGGGTTCGCCGCTGGGTGACGATGCACGGCCTCTCGATCAACGTTGCGCCGGACCTGTCGCATTTCGGTGGAATCGTGCCTTGCGGCATCGCCGAATATGGGGTGACAAGCCTCGACAAACTGGTTCGAGAACCGGCGATGAATCGCATAGATTTCGCTTTGGAACGGAACTTTCCGTTTTTTCTCAGGTTCTTGACGCCTGCGTCACAAGTTGCTTGAGGCTAGCCCTCGCGCCGACTATTGTGCGCGCGATTTGAGCGAGGGGAACACCTCCGCCAGATCTGATAATCAAGGGAGTTTTGAATGCGTGCTCTTATCCTGGTCGCCGGTGCGGCCCT
>CAMPIY010000240.1 GCA_946886645.1 uncultured Sphingomonas sp. | reverse complement strand
TCATTGTCGATCGTCAGCCGCTCGGTCGTGCACCCCGTCAAGGTGACGCCGTTTGGAAAACCGGGCGAGGTGGGGCAGCTTCCTACCTCTACCCAGATGGGGTCGCTCGTTTTGAAGTCTAGCCGCTGGCCGGCCTGCCCCTGCAACCGGAATTCGATCGTCGCGCCGCTGCCGGGACCTTGTCCCATGTCGATCTTGCCATTTTTCACATAGGGATCCGACCCGACGTTATCGGATTTGATTTCATAGCCCCAACTGGGCCCGCTCTTGGCGGCGATGACCTTTACTTTGATTGTCTTGGACAACTGCCTCATCCTGGCCTCCTGGCTCGTTTCTCTATCTCCCATGCTCCTTCACTCCTTCATCATTTGAAGAACGTTCAAAACTTCACGCGACTCTCTTGAGATAGTCCGGATTGCGGTAACCCATTGCCGCCAATCGCTTGCGAATTGGCCCGGAGTCACGGCCGGCCAGGTCAAATAGCAAGGCCTTCCGGGCCAGGTCCTGGGGCGTTTCCTCAATGTCTTTCGGCCATGCATCGACGGCCGCCTGCAATGCGCCGCGGGCGGCTTCGGTCTGGCCGGCGGCTTGCAGTGAAACACCTAGCAGGAAGTTGGCGATCGCCGTGGATAGGGCCCGCCTGACGGGATTCGGCTCCGCGCGAGTCAGGGCAAGCAGTTGCCGGGCCTGGGCCTGCGCGCCCGCTGCATCGCCGTCGTGAAGTGCAATGCGCGTTTTCACGATCGTACATTTTAGCTGGAGCGATGTCCGCCATTTCGCAACGGTCGGATCACGCTCCGCAAGTTTGTCGGCGGCCGCGCATCCCGTCCGCTCGGCGGCAAGGGCTTCGGCGGTCCGCCCGGCGGCGAGCTGCAGTTCGGCTTGATCGAGACTCGCATCCGCTCCGGTCTGGATCCATTCCGTATTGTTCGGCTCGGTCTTCATCAGGAAGGCCAGGACGGTCGAGTTGAGCGAAGCTTGCTCGAACGCCTGCCGCATTTGCCCGCGCGAAACGAACAAGCGGGTCAACGCCCGTCGCGTCGCCAGCTCCTCACGCTTGATCCACACGTCGCCTGGATGGGCGGCCCACATTTGCTTTAATAGCGCCAACTGACGTTCGCGGTTGGCCAGGGCTTCTTCCAGCTGGCCGCTGTTTTCGCGAGCGTCGGCCAGCCAGGCAAGCGCACTTGAGCGTTGCTTCTGATAATCAAGGTTGCCCGGATTGGCCGCAACCAGAACCTCGCCTTGTTCGAGTAATTGCTGAAACAGGTTGGCGGCGGTCCGGTAGTGCCGCTGATCCATCAGGACGGTTCCCAAGTTGGTGTCGGCATAGATCCGCTCCATGCGGTAATCGGACTTGCCGGGATCGAGCGCGACCATCCGGTTCGCTAGCCGTCGATATTCGCGAAACGCATTGGCGGCCCGATCGAGATTGCCTCGCTGATAGTCGATATAGCCGACCCAAAAGACATTCTGGGCATGATCGAACAGGCGCTGAGGGTCGTCGGGCGAGCGGCGCACCGCCTCGCTCGTTCCGGCCATGGCTTCGCGGTAGCGACGAAGCGCGCCGTCAAGGTCGCCGCGCGTTTGCGCCATCTGGCCCATCAGCGTCAGTGCCTTCGACCGTTGCGCCAGCGCACCGTCGGAAAGGTCCGACTTGTCCTGCTTTTCATAATAGGCAAGCGCGCGGGCGCCGACGGAGTCCAGCACGTCGAGTCGGCCGATCGGCTCCAGCTTTTCGCGCAAATCGCCAAGCATGAAACCGACCAGACCATCCGCCTCCCGCCGCTGGTCGCGCGCCTCGTCGCGCGCTTGGATGGCGGTGTAGGCCAGGGCGCTCGCGAACAGCATGCCGGCGACGGAAGCCGCAGTGACGATCGTCATTCTGCGGTAACGGCGATGCGCCTCGCGCTGCGCAAGCTCGTCCAGGCCGACGCCGAGCATCCCGGCGATCGTCTTGAGCAAGCCCATCCGGCGTCCGTCGCCCATTTCGCGAAGGTCGGCCGCCAGCGGCTCGGCGCGCTGGCCGGTGGGACGGCCACGGGCGTCGAACCGAGTGCGAAGCGCGGGAGGGAAACATTCGTCAGCCGAGGTTTCGGGGTCGTCGCTCGCGAACGGTTCGCCGTCGAGGATCACGGCTAGGACGCGGTCGTCATCATGGAGTCGTTTGAAAAGCGCGATCTCCTCATTGATCCAGTGGGATTGGGCCGCGGTCGTAGAACAGAGGACGATGAGGAAGCGCGAAGCGGCGATCGCTTCCTCGATTTCCTCGCCCAAGTCGGCGGCGGCAGCCAATTCGTGACGGTCGCGGAAGATTGGGGTCAATTTCTTGGGCACAGGGCCCATGTCCGTAAGCTGGCCGATCAGCCGCTTCGGCACCCGGAACGTTTCCAGGCTTTCCTCCAGCCACGCCGCATCTTTCTCGTCGTCATGGCTATAGCTGAGGAACGCCATGTAGCGTTGATGCGGCTTGGCGCGGCGCGCCCTTAAGGGGGCGTGACGCACGGCACGCGATATTCGGGCAAGCTCGACCACCGGCACCCCCAGCTCGACTCCCCATTAATCCCCATTAGCATGACGGGTTAACTTCGGCGAATCCCTTGGAG
>CAMPIY010000239.1 GCA_946886645.1 uncultured Sphingomonas sp. | reverse complement strand
CGGTCGCAGTTGGAGCCGGGGAAGACGAGGACCGCGCTCTTCATGCGTCGGCCAGCTTCTCGATCCGGAAATTCTCGATCACGGTGTTGGCCAGCAGTTTGCGGCACATATCGGCGATCTCGTCGTCGCTCGTGCCATCGGCCAGGTCGAGCTCGATCAGCTTGCCTGCCCGCACATCCTCCACGCCGCCGAAGCCGAGCCCTTCCAGCGCATGGTGGATGGCCTTGCCCTGCGGGTCGAGCACTCCGGGCTTCAAGGTGACGAACACGCGCGCTTTCATGGGGTTGGCCTTCGTTGTCGCAGTCCTGGCGCGCCTATGCCGACAAGGCGGCGCGGCGGCAAGCTTTACCATTTCTTTACCGGTTTCCGGCCTAGAATGGGATGCACCGGTCCGCTCGGGGCCGATGGAGCAAGGGGTTTGACATTTATGGTCGCAATTGCCGCCATGATGTTTGTCGCGCTGTTCGCCTGGGGCCAGGATTATTTTCACTGGTCGGACCCGGCGGGCAAGGTGCAACTCGCGCTGTTCACGTCGTTCGTCCTGGGGATCATCTGCGGTTACAAGACCAAGGGCTGACCCGGCGGTTGAAGCACGCTAGGGCGGACGGGTGAAAACGCTGCCGCCCTATGCCGAATTGCTGAAACTTCGAACCGAAGGCGAGGCGGGCGAGCTTCGTTTCGTGATGCCGTTCCACGACGATGTGGTCGGGCGTCCCGGTTATCTCCACGGCGGTGCAATCGCCGGATTGCTGGAGTTCGCGGCCTTTACGGCGCTTGCCCGGGCGATCGGGGACGAGGCGGCGACGATGAAGCCGGTGACCGTCACGGTCGATTATATGCGCGGCGGGACGCCGGGCGATACCTTCGCGGCAGCGACCATCGGCCGGCTTGGCAAGCGCATGGCCAATGTCGAGGCGTTCGCGTGGCAGGCCGATAGGTCGAAGCCAATCGCCTCGGCGCGGATCAATTTCCTGCTGGAGCGGCCCTAGTAGCCGCTGATCTCGGCGACGCGGTTGGCGTGATAACGCGGTCCGCCGAATAGTTCCGACAATACCGCCTCCCGCTTCATGTAGAGGCCGATGTCATGCTCGTCGGTCATGCCGATGCCGCCGTGCATCTGGACACCTTCCTGGACGGCGAGCGCGGCGGATTTGGCGGCCTTCGCCTTGGCGACCGAGGTCATCAGCTCGGCGCGCGGGTCGCCCGCATCGAGCAGTTGGGCCGCCTTGAGCGCGGCGGCGCGGGCGATCTCGATCTCGCCATAGAGATGCGCGGCGCGGTGCTGCAGCGCCTGATATTCGCCAATGAGGCGGCCGAACTGCTTGCGCTGCTTGAGATAATCGAAGGTCATCTCGCTGGCGCCGGCCGCGACGCCAACAAGCTCGGAAGCGATACCCGCCCGGCCTGCGTCGAGAGCGCGGTTTAAGACCTGCCAGCCGCCATCCACCTCGCCAATCACGGCATCTGCATCGACCGCGAACCGTGGAAAACTGAGATGGGCGGCCTTGCTGCCATCAACCAGCCCGAAACTGCCCCCTTCGGGTCCGCGCCCCGTGCGCTCGATCGCGAACAAGGTGATGCCTTCCGTTTCGCCCGGAGAGCCGGCGGTCCTCGCAGCGACAATCGTGACATCAGCGCTTGCCCCATGCACCACGAAGGTCTTTTCGCCGTTGAGCACGAAGCCGTTGCCCTGGCGTTCGGCGCGAAGCGCGGTCGCTGCGGGGTCATGGTGACGGCGCTCGTCGACCGCGACAGCGGCGACCGTATCGCCCGACAGGATTCCGGGAAACCAGCGCTCCGCGTGCCGGGTGCCCTCCATCGCCCGCACGGCGACAATGGCGGTGGTGAGAAAGGGCGAGGGCGTCAGATTGCGCCCGATTTCCTCAAGGACGACGCCCGCCTCGACCTGGCCGAGCCCCGCGCCGCCCAGCGCTTCGGGGATCATGATTCCGGTCAGCCCGAGCTCGGCGTACTGCTTCCACAGGTCGTGGCCGAAGCCGTCCTTGCAGCCGATGTCGCGCCAGTGACGGAGCTGTTTCTTGATCGCGCCTTCGTCGGCCATGAACGGCGCGACGGTATCGGCGAGCATCCGCTGGTCGTCGGTCAGGGTCATCATGCTCCGGGTAACCTCAAGATGTGCTTGGCGACGATGCCGAGCTGGATTTCGCTTGTGCCGCCCTCGATCGAATTGGCCTTGGTGCGAAGCCAGTCTCGGGCTGCCTTGCCGCCCTTGGACCGCTCGCTATCCCATTCGAGCGCGTCGGAGCCGCCCGCCGCCATCATCAGCTGGTGGCGGCGCTTGTTGAGCTCGGTCCCGGCATATTTCATCATGCTGGGCATGGCGGGGTGCGCTTCGCCGGCCTTCAGCTGGTCGATGAATCGCTCGCTCATCGCGGAGAAGGCGATGGCATCGACGTCGAATGCGGCGATCTCGGCGCGGAGCAGCGGATCGACCTCTCCGACCGTTGCGCCAAGAGCCTGCTTCTCGCCGCCCAGCCCCATGCCGCTGATCATCTCGCGCTCATGGCCGAGGAGATATTTGGCGACGTCCCAGCCCTTGTTCTCCTCGCCGACCAGCTGGTCCTTGGGCACCTTCACATCGTCGAAGAAAGTCTCGCAGAAGGGCGAGT
>CAMPIY010000238.1 GCA_946886645.1 uncultured Sphingomonas sp. | reverse complement strand
GGTAGCTTCCCTGACTCCCGCCTTCGACTCGATCAGATCGGCGCATTGCTCGGCGAGAGCGGCTTCGGCCAAATCAGCCAGATCTTCACAGGCGGCCTCGAAGGCGCGCTGTTCGCGAGTTGCGTCGTGGGCGCGATGGTCTTCGCACGGCGTGGCCGGTTTCGGCGACCCTAGCGCAGTTTGCTGACCTTTAGCCCGTCCTGCTTGGCCCGCGTTTGAATCGATTCCTCGCTGCGGGTCAGCGCCTTGCTGATCGCCTTGAGGCTCATGCCCTTGCCGGCCAGCCGGTGAAGCTTCTGGATCTCGTCGCTGGTCCACGGCTGTTTGTGGCGCTGGAATTTCTCGGACATTTACACCTTCCTTCCGATAGGCTGGCATCGCGCGCGCGCCGTGCTAGGGCAAGCGCCACATGGCCGAGCAGCAGAACCACCTCTATCTCGTCGACGGGTCGAGCTACATCTTTCGCGCCTACCACCGCCTGCCGCCGCTGACCAACCGGCACGGCACGCCGGCGGGCGCGGTCTATGGCTATACGGCGATGCTGTGGAAGCTGGCCGACGGTCTCAACAAGGCCGACGGGCCGACGCACATGGCGGTGATCCTCGACGCGTCGGAGGAAACCCACCGCAACAAGATGTACGACCAGTATAAGGCGAACCGGCCGCCGCCGCCCGAGGACCTGGTCCCGCAATTCCCGCTGATCCGCGTCGCCACCCGCGCCTTTTCCATCCCCTGCATCGAGGAAGCGGGGCTGGAGGCCGACGATATCATCGCCTGCTACGTCACCGAGGCGAAGAAGGCCGGTTGGAAGGTGACGATCGTCAGCAGCGACAAGGATCTGATGCAGCTGGTCGACGACGAGGCCGGGGTCGATATGCTCGACACGATGAACGACCGCCGCATCGACCGCGCCTATGTCACCGAGAAGTTCGGGGTCGGGCCGGAGAAGGTCGGCGATGTCCTAGCGCTGATGGGCGACAGCGTCGACAATGTGCCGGGCGTTCCGGGGATCGGTCCGAAGACCGCCACCCAGCTGATCCAGCAATATGGCGACCTGGAAACCGTGCTCGCCTCCACGGATGAGATCACCAAACCGAAGCTGAAGCAGAACCTCATCGAGCATGCCGGCAATGCGCGCCTGTCGCGCGAGCTGGTGCGGCTGGTGTGCGACGCGCCGCTTCCCGAGCCGCTGACGGATTTGAGCCTGAAGGGCATTCCGCCCGAGCCGCTGAAAGCCTTCCTCGAGGATCAGGGGTTCAAGTCGTTGCTCAACCGCGTCGGAGGAGGCGGCGCCTCGAGCGGGGGAGCGCGACCGGTTGACGTCATGGCGTCCAAGCCCGCGCCGCAAGCCCCTGCGGAAAAAGAAAAAATTACCGTCGACCGGACGAAATACGAGACGGTCGTCACCGAGGAAACACTCGACCGCTGGATCGCCGAGGCGACCCGCCAGGGCTATGTCGCGATCGATACCGAGACCGACAATATCGACAATATCCTCGCCAAGCTGGCCGGGATCAGCCTCGCCACCGCGCCCAACAAGGCCTGCTACATTCCTATCGGCCATACGGGGCAGGACATGTTGGTCGAAACGCCCGACCAGCTTCCGGCCGACCTTGTGCTGGAAAAGCTGAGGCCCCTGCTGGAAGACCCGGCGGTCCTCAAGATCGCCCACAACCTTAAATATGACTGGGTGATGTTCGCCAAGGCGGGGATCGACGTCGCCCCCTATGACGATACGCTCGTCATGAGCTTCGATCTCGACGCCGGGCGGTCGAACCACGGGCTGGACGAGCTTGCCGACATCTATTTCGAGCATGAATGCATCAGCTTCAAATCGGTCTGCGGGACCGGCGCGAAGCAGATCAGCTTCGACAAGGTGCCGCTGGACGTCGCCACCGAATATGCGGCCGAGGACGCCGACATCTGCCTGCGCCTGTGGCAGCGGCTGAAGCCCAGGCTGGCAGCGGAAAGCTCTACGCGAGTATACGAGATGGTCGACCGGCCTTTGGTGGCCACGGTCGGAAAGATGGAGCGGCGCGGCGTGAAGGTCGACCGCGACTATCTTGCGAAGCTGAGCGGGACCTTCGCCACCGAAATCGCCGCGCTGGAAGAGAAGGTCTATGAAGCGGCGGAAGGCCCCTTCACGATCGGCTCGCCGCAACAGTTGGGCGCAGTGCTGTACGATCGCCTCGGCCTGAAAGGCGGACGCAAGGGCAAGAGCGGCCAATATTCGACCGACGTCAACGAGCTGGAGCGGCTGGCGGGCGAGGGCGTCGAGGTCGCGCGGCGGGTGCTCGACTGGCGCCAGCTGACCAAGCTGAAATCCACCTACACCGACGCGCTGCAGGCGCAGATCAACCCGCACACCGGCCGGGTCCATACCAGCTACAGCCTGTCGGGTGCCCAGACCGGGCGGCTGGCGTCGACCGAACCGAACCTGCAGAATATTCCGATCCGCACCGAAGTCGGCCGGCAGATCCGCGACGCCTTCGTCGCTGAGCCCGGCCATGTCCTGATGAGCGCCGACTATAGCCAGATCGAGCTTCGCCTTGCCGCGCATATGGCTGACGTCCCGCAACTCAAGGAAGCCTTCGCCAGCGGCGCGGACATCCACGCCATGACCGCCGAGGAACTGT
>CAMPIY010000237.1 GCA_946886645.1 uncultured Sphingomonas sp. | reverse complement strand
GTGAGCAGGTAGAACAGCGCGCCGACGAACGCGCTCGCCGGAATGGTGATGAACCAGGCGATCACGACGCGCGAGGCGACGCCCCAGCGCACCGCGCTCGCCCGGCGCGCGGCGCCGGTGCCGACCACGCTGCCGGTAATGGCGTGCGTCGTCGACACCGGGATTCCCATTGCGCTGGCGCCGAACACCACAATCGAACCCGCGGTCGATGCACAGAACCCCGAGTGATGATTGAGCCGGGTCAGCCCCGTTCCCATCGTCTTGATGATCCGCCAGCCTCCCGAGAGCGTGCCCAGAGCGATGGCGACGTAGCAACTCAGCACGACCCAATGGGGAACGTGGAATTCGCCGTCCAGGTGGCCGGTCGAGTAGAGCAGGACGGCGATGATCCCCATCGTCTTCTGCGCGTCGTTGCCGCCGTGGCTGATCGAATAGGCGGCCGACGACATGAGGTGCAGGAACTTGAACGTCCCGTTCGCCCTGCGCGGGTGCGCGCCTTTGAACAGGATGCTCGTCACCAGCATAAGAATCATGGCGAGGGCGAATCCGAGCATCGGCGAGAGGAAGATCGCTGCGATCGTCTTGGAGGTCCCGGAGCTTTGGATCGCCGAAAAGCCCGACGCCGCGATACCCGCGCCGAGCAGGCCGCCGATCAGCGCATGGCTGGAAGAGGACGGAATTCCCTTCAACCAGGTCAGAACGTTCCAGAACATCGCCCCGACCAGGGCACCGAATACCACAGCGGGCGACACCACGTCCTTGTCGATTATCCCGCTGCCGACGGTTTCCGCCACGTGCAGGCCGACGATCCAGTAAGCCGCGAAGTTCCCCGCTGCGGCGAAGACCACGGCCGCGACCGGTGAAAGCAACTGCGTCGCGACGACCGTGGCAATCGAATTGGCGGCATCGTGCAGGCCGTTGAGGAAGTCGAACGCCAGCGCGACGGCAATCAGTCCGACCAGCAGCGGAAAGGCGAGGTCGTGCACGGCTCCTCCCCCTCAGGAATGATCGATCACGAGGCCGTCGATGTGGTTTGCCACATCCTCGAAGGCGTCCGCGATCCTCTCGAGGTGCTTGTAAATCTCGCGGTCGACGATGTAGCCGAGCGTATCGCCCTTCTCGCGCGCCTTGGCGAAACTGCCCTGCAGGCCATGCGTGTGGATCACGTCGACTTGTCCTTCGAGCGCAACGATCCGGGAAGTCAGCTCGTGCAGCCGATGTCCGTTGCGCGCAATGTCGCGAAGCAATGGCAGCGCCTCGACGATCAGGCGCACGGCATTGAGCGCTTCGGCCGCCATGGTCTTCATGTCGGGCCCGAAATTGCGGTACTGGTAAAGCTCGATGGCCGAGGCGCACGACTGAATCTCGTCGATCGTATCGTCCATCGCCCCGATCAGCCCCGTGATGGCGGTCCGGTCGAACGGCGTCAGGAAGGTCTGGCGGACCTCGTGGAGCACTTCGCGGATGATCTCGTCGGCCGCGTGCTCCTCGTCACGGATGACGGCAATGCACTTGTCGCGGTCGCCTTCGGCACGAGTCAATTGTTCGAGCGCTTCCGCCGCCGCCTCGCAGGACGCCGCATGCCGTTCGAACAAGGCGAAGAAATCACCCGACTGGGGAATCAGACGTCGAAACCATCCGAGCACGAGCGACCTCCTCGATTACCTGCACGTCCGGCCCCGTGCCCGATGCGCAAGATCGTAGCAACCGGGTCGCGTCCGCATCCGGGTTAGTTCTCCACCGGTCCGGTGCCCGCACCATAGGCCGTTGCCCGCTGGGCCTCGGCACTGGGACGGCCGTTCTTCCTCAGAAAGACCGTGCCCAGGGCGGACAGGCCCATGACCGTCGCGACGATGAAATACATCAACTGCGGTGAGTCCTCGGCGGTCAGACCGGCGATCCAGGCGCCGATCGGGCGCCCGAAGTTGCCGATCGCCATGTAGATCGTGAACTGCGTCGCAGCCACCGCGGGGGTGCAGATCTGCATGGCCAGCGGAATGATCGCGATGACCAAGAAGATGCCGAACAGCTCGGTCGCCCAGATGATCGCGGTCAATAATCGAGGGTCGCCCCAATGAGCCTGGAGCAGGCCGACGGTCGCGAATTCGATCGCCAGCAGGGCAAAGCAGGCAGCCATCACTGCGCGCGGGCCGAGCTTCGCGACCAGCGGGCCACCGGCAAACAGGCCGATCAATCCGACCACCAGCTGAGCGATCGAATTGGCATTGGTGAACTGGGTCGTGGTCCATCCGACATAGTCCGCCGCGAGGATCGGGTTGAAAACGTCGTTCACTCCGCCGGTCACGTTGCGCATCAGAAGGAACGGGATGATCAGCAGGCTGGCGCCGCCCAGCATCGCCTTGAGGCTCTGCTTGAGCAGCGGCAGCCAGGCGTCGATCTTGATCTCGATGTTGCGCGGATGCGCCTGCCCGTTCGTCCACGGAAACCGCTTCTCGCCCGGCCGCTCGCGTATGACGGCGGCGAACAGAACGCCGAGCAGCAGGAAGGCTGCGGCGGCGAGAAACGCCGCCTGCGCCCCGTAATAGTCGAGCAAGTAGCCGCTCGCCGCGGTCGCGCCCGACATGCCGAGAATCTGCGCGCCGAACATGATCCCGCCGGCCTTGGCCTGATCCTTCTC
>CAMPIY010000236.1 GCA_946886645.1 uncultured Sphingomonas sp. | reverse complement strand
GACGATCGCGACCCTGCCGGAGGGTGTTCATCCGTTCGCGATTGCATGGGATTCGAAGCGCCAGCGGCTGTGGGTCGCGGCGGATTGTCCGCCGGGCGTTCCGTTTATCAAGGCATGCGAGCAAGGGTCGGTGATGGCCCTCGACAGGCAAGGCAAGGTCCGCACGCGTCTATCCCCGAGCGCAGGGTCCTTTCACCCGGGCGATGTCTCGGTGTCGGGCGG
Organism: uncultured Sphingomonas sp.; assembly: GCA_946886645.1. Next base: position 2,423 of record CAMPIY010000236.1, on the reverse strand, counting down.
CGGGGTTTTCGTCAGCGATAGCCAGAATGGCGCGGTCTATCGGCTGTCCCCGTCGGGCAAGGCACTTACGGCGCTGGTCGCGCCGGGCATAGGCAAGAGCGGGCAGGGCAGCGTGGCCGATGCGGCGGGCAAGCAACTCATCGTCGCCGACTATAGCCAGGGCATCGCGGCCATCGATCTGGCGACAGGCGCGCGAACCCTGCTTCCGCGCCAGGACGGTAAGCCGCTGCGGGGCGTGGACGGGCTGGCGCGGTGCGGCGATACGATTTTCGCTATCTACAACGGCGCCGCGCCGGGGCGGCTGCTGACCGTCAACATGCGGCCCGGCGGCATCGAATTTGGCGAGGCGATCGAGGGGCTGGAGCTTCCCGATCCGACCCAGCTCGCGTTCGACGGCAGGCGCCTGCTGGTGGTTTCGGATAGCGGCTGGGAAAAGGCGGGGAAGGGAGAGGCGCGGGCAAGCGGTGCGCCGGTCATCGCCATTCCGCTTGGGAAGGACTGCAAGCCTCTCTGAATAGCTGCTTGTTGCGAGTCATTCTCATGGTTTCAGATGTTGCCCCGCTAGGGTCGGCGTCCTAGAGAGCCGCCTAGTTTTTCGCCCACCGGGAGTCTCCCTTGGCCAGTGTCGCCGCCGGATATTTGCCGATCCTGCTGTTCCTCGCCATCGCATTGGCGCTGTCGGGGGCGTTCGTCGTCCTGCCGATGATCGTCAGTCGCCTGACCGGCACGCACAAGCCGGATCCGGAAAAGCTCAGCGAATATGAATGCGGCTTTCCTGCTTTCGACGATAGCCGTTCCCAGTTCGACGTCCGCTTCTACCTGGTCGCGATCCTGTTCATCATCTTCGACCTGGAAGCGGCGTTCCTCTTCCCCTGGGCGGTCACGCTGGTCGGAACCGGCTGGGCCGGCTGGGGCGCGATGATGATCTTCATCGCCGAACTGGCGCTGGGCCTCGCCTATGCGTGGAAGAAGGGAGCCCTCGAATGGGAGTGACGCTCAGTCCCGCCGAGGACCGCTTCCCGACCGAAGAGGAGCTGGCGCGCAAGGCCGGGCTCGTTCCGGGAAGCGTCGACGAGGAAAAGTTTCTTCAGATGCGCAAGGAGCTCGACGAGAAGGGGTTCCTGGTCGCTTCGCTCGACGACCTCGTCACCTGGGCGCGCACCGGCTCACTGTGGTGGATGACCTTCGGCCTCGCCTGCTGCGCGGTCGAGATGATCCATGTGAACATGCCGCGCTACGACCTCGAGCGCTTCGGCGTTGCCCCGCGCGCATCGCCTCGCCAGAGCGACGTGATGATCGTCGCCGGTACGCTCTGCAACAAAATGGCCCCCGCGCTCCGCAAGGTCTACGACCAGATGAGCGAGCCCAAATACGTCATCTCGATGGGCAGCTGCGCCAATGGCGGCGGCTATTACCATTACAGCTATTCGGTGGTGCGCGGCTGCGATCGCATCGTGCCGGTCGACATCTACGTCCCGGGCTGCCCGCCGACCGCCGAGGCCCTGCTCTACGGCATCCTCCAGCTGCAGCGGAAAATCCGCCGCGAGGGAACGATCGACCGGTGAGGATGCCAGCGCCCCTGATCAAGCCGCGCGAGGGCTTTGCCGACGCTTACAAGGCGGCGATCGGTTCGGCTTACATCTCGCACAAGGATGCGGTCGGCGAGCTGACCTTCACCGTCACCCGCGACGGACTGGTCGAGGCAGCGCGGATCGCTCGAGACCAGTTCGGCTATCAGCAGCTGATGGAAATCGCCGGGGTCGACTATCCCGAGCGGGCCGAGCGGCTTGAGGTCGACTATCACCTCCTGTCGATCACCGCGAACCATCGCATCCGCCTGAAGGTCACGACCGACGAGGACACGCCGGTGCCGAGCCTCACTGGCTTGTGGCCCGTCGCGGGCTGGCTCGAGCGCGAAGTGTTCGACATGTATGGCGTCATCTTCTCGGGCAACGCAGACCTTCGCCGCATCCTCACCGATTACGGCTTCGAGGGCTATCCGCAGCGCAAGGACTTCCCGCTGACCGGATATGTGGAACTGCGCTACTCGGAGGCCGAGAAGCGTGTCGTTTACGAGCCGGTGAACCTGCCGCAGGACTTCCGCACCTTCGACTTCCTGATGCCGTGGGAAGGGCCGGAATATCGCCTGCCCGGCGACGAGAAGGCTGTGCCGGAAGCGCCTGGCGCGCCTAGCCCGGCACCTGCGCCAACTCCGGCGAAGGTCGATGCCAAGGCTCCGCCTCCGCAGCGCAAGACCACCGAGAAACCGGAGCATACCGGCGCCGGCGCAAAGGCGAACAAGGCGGCCGCCAAGAAGAGCAAGGCCGCGCCCAAGGCCAGCGGCGAGGGCCAGCCCAAGGGAAAGAAGGGATGATGGTCCGCTTTTCTCATAAGCCGCTCCCCTTGATGGGGAGGCGTTGGGG
>CAMPIY010000235.1 GCA_946886645.1 uncultured Sphingomonas sp. | reverse complement strand
AAAATCCGCGACCGTTTCGCGTTCTGTAACGGCGTCGAGGTGATCGAGGTCTGAGCCCGTGTCTCAGACCGCCGAACCGCTCTCTTCCGCCACTTCGACTTCGGTTGCGGTCGATCCCGCCTCATCGGCGGTGCCCACCGGCATATTCGTCTCCGCCTGGTCCCCGGCATCTCCCGCGGGCTCCTTCGACAAGGCCAGTTCCATTGCCGCGATACCGGGCAATTCCGACCGGTCCATCGTCATCCCGGCGCACGAATAGGTTGCCCCGTTGGCAAGGGCGGCCGGCGTCATGCTTTCGGTGAGTGCCGGCTGGAACCGCGCCAGCGCGCTACTGGCCTGGTCGAAATGCGGGGCGAAGGCGAGCGTGCCGAACAGCTTGTCGCCATTCGACAACCGGACGTCCATGAACGGAATCCAGTCGCCGAGGTAAACCGTCTCTCCGGCCTTCACCTCGAAAATGGGCGCCCCGAAGCAATTGGTAGTCATCGGCAGCGTGCTGCCGGCCGAGGTCGAATCGATCACGTAGTAGCCCGGCGTGAGCCGCACGACCTGCAATTCGTACGGTGCCTTGCGGTCCTTGCTCTCGACCAGCCGGACGAAGCTGATCTGCTTGTCCTCCTTGACCCCCTTGCGGGGTAGATCGAGGTCGAGCCTTTCGGCGTTGAATTTCAGCAATCTCAGCTTGCCGGACCGGCCGGCGCTCTTTGCGTCGGGCCGACGAAACGCAAGCACGACCGCCCCTTCGTTGGGACCCAGCACGATCGGCGAGGAAGGTGAAATCTTCGACTTGCCGAGCCACAGCGACGGTTCGCCCGCGACCGGCGCATCGAGGTCGAGCTCGGAGTCAGGGGCCAGCACGAAGCTGGTCCGCTCCTCTATCTCGCCGGACGGATTTTCCGCTCCGACCGCCTTGGCAAAGAAGGCCTGCTGCCCTGCCGGAGACATCGCCGCGACCTGCCGCTGCTCGGCGTCGGTCATGCGGACGAGCCGCCAGCCCTTGATCAGCAGGCAAGCGCGGCGATTGGCGCGCCGCTGCACCCCTTCGGCGATCAGCGCGCCAAGGCCCGCACCGATCCCGCTGCCGATGCCCGCCGCCAGCGGAGAAACGAGGGCAGGATTGTAGACATAAGTCGCCATGCCCGAGGGCGTTCGCGAACCGCGCGCGATCAGGCGACAGGTCTGCCAGTCCGCGTTGTAGTCTTCCAGTGTCGCGCCCGGCCTGTTGTAATAGCTCCGGTCCTTGAGGTCGCGCGCGGCATCGTCGGCGATCTCCTCCGCGGTTGCGTCCGGATCGGCGACGTCCTGCGGCACACCGGGCGCGGAGCCCCCGCCGTAAGGTATCTGCAGGACCCGGAAATCCTGCGCCGGCGCGGCTTGGCCGCAAGCGAGCGCGATCGCCGCGCAGGCGACCGCCAACGATCTGTATTGCATGTTCCCCCCAAGCCCCCCTGAGCAGTCTTCGTCGAAAGGATACGAAATCCAGGCCCCGGTCAAGCGACGTGACGAGCCTTGGGGCATGCGACCGATGGGACAAGCAGGAGGACGCGAGCACAATGGCCATTGCAATCTGGCGCTGAGGCGAGATTATCGAGGCGTGAGCCCGGTAAAGACGATCATCGAGGACCTGCGCCTCTCTCCGCATCCCGAGGGCGGCTGGTTCCGCGAGACATGGCGCGCGCCTGCCGGCGAAGGCGAGCGAGCGGGCGCGACGGCAATATTCTTTCTGCTCGAAGCGCACCAGCGCAGCGAATGGCATCGGGTCGACGCCGCCGAGATCTGGCTGTGGCACGCAGGCGATCCGCTGCTGCTCTCGCTCAGCTTGGATGACGAAGCGCCGGCCCGCAAGGTGCGGCTCGGCCCAGACGTGATCGCCGGGGACATGCCGCAATACGTGGTCGCGCCGCACGAATGGCAATCTGCCGCGCCGCTCCCGGGGAAGCGGGGCTTCACCCTCGTCTCCTGCGTCGTCGCGCCGGCTTTCGAGTTCGCCGGCTTCGAGCTTGCGCCGGAAGGCTGGCGGCCGGGCGGCTGACCGGCTGGACTATTTTTCCTTGCCGCCCACGCCGTAGGTGATCGCCGCGTTGCGGGTCTTCTGGAACTCGGGGACGCTCATGCCCTTGAACGCGGCGTAGATGTCGATGTTGCCGATGCCGGTCACCGCGCCGAGCTTTTCCAGCATAAAGAAGATCACGCCGTAGTGGATCATGCCAATCCAGTCGCGTGTCCGCACCAGGCGGCGCTCTTCGTCGCTCAACCCGGCCTCAAGCATCGTCGCTTCCTCGTCCGCGCGGAACTTTTTGCGCATATCGGGCTCGGTCAGCGAGTGGAGGAAGTGGTTAAGGCGGAAGCCCTTGACCGAGCGCTCGATGGTGAACGGATAGGTCCCTTCCAGCTCATCGGCCCCTTCGTAGTCCCACATCGCGCGTTCGCGCGTCCTGGCCGGGTCCTCGACCGGCGCATCCTGCGAGACTTCCTCGAAGATCATCGTCGCGATCGGAGTCATCGAGGGCAGGAAGTAGGCCTTGTGCGTGACCTTGACCTCTTCCGAGAGCGCGCCGCGCATCATCATCCACATGACGACTTCGGCGCCTTCCCAGCCGCCGCGACGGGCGAGCTCGGCGATCGGCAGGTCGAGCAGGCTTTCGGGATCCTTCTCGAGCC
>CAMPIY010000234.1 GCA_946886645.1 uncultured Sphingomonas sp. | reverse complement strand
CCGCCGGCGAACATGTACGACTTCGCCTTCCTCGCCCCCTGCCCGGCGTCGGGCATCATCATCCAGGGCGAAGCGGACGAGGTAGTGACGCCGGGCGCTGTCCAGAAGCTGGTCGACAAGCTGCGCACCCAGCGGCACATCACCATCGCCCACGACACCATCCCGGGCGCCAACCACTTCTTCGCCAACGAGCTCGACCTGCTCATGAAGAGCGTGGACGATTATCTGGATTATCGCCTGGACCCGAGCTGCTCGATCCGCTGACGCCTACAGCGTCCAGATCAGCACATTGACGATGAAGATGATTCCGCAGGCGACCATCAGCAGACCGCGCTGACGGTCGGCCGGGCGGAGCGCGAGCTTCACGCCGAAGACGAGCAGCAGGAAGGCCGCGATCATGGTGATGGCCAGCGCGGCCGATGCGAGTGTCCCCAAGGTGCCGCCCTTCACAGCTTCTTAACTCGTCCTGGCCCATGCTGCGCATCATGCCCGATGTCCAGCAACAGCAGGCGCGCCTTGACGAGGCGTTCGAGCGGATCGAAGAGACGATCCTGCCCTGCATTGCCATGATGCTCGACACGCTGCTCGATGCTTCGGCTAATCTCTCGGACATCGATCCCAAGGTTCTGATCGCCGAGCTTCAAACGCTGGCGGCGGAGCTCGAGGAACTGACCCGCGCCGTCGAGCGCAATTCGCCGGCTCACCTCGAGCCCGGCGAATATCGCATCGCCCACGGCTAGGCGATCAACCTCGCGTGAAGCGCGGGGTCGATATTGCCGCCCGACACAACCACTACTGTTTCCGGTACGATTTCGACCTTTCCCGACAGGACGGCGGCGATGGATGCCGCTCCGCCTGGCTCGACCACCAGCTGGTGCTCCCGCCACGCCCAGCGCACGGCGTCGGCGACTTCCTCTTCGGTGACTGCCGCCCCGCGGGCGCCTCGGGCATGGAGGATGCCGAAGGTAATGGGAGAGACCAGCGGCGTCTGGATGGCGTCGCAGATGGTTGGCGGCGCATCCGGGCCAACCGGCACGATCTCGCCCTGTTCGAGTGATCGCTTCATATCGTCCCATCCTTCGGGCTCGACCGGCACGAGATCGGCGTCGGGACAGGCCAGTGCGATACCGGCGGAAAGGCCTCCACCGCCGCAATTGACGATGATTTGCGCGGGCGGCGAGGCGCCAGCCTCTTTGAGCTGGTCCAGAATTTCGAGCCCGACCGTGCCTTGGCCCGCCACGATATGCGGGTCGTCGAAGCTCGGCACCACGGTCGCGCCCGTTTCGGTGCCGATCCGCCCCGCAATTGCCACGCGATCCTCTGTGTGGCGGTCGTAGAGGATGATTTCCGCGCCCTGTGCCCTTGTCCCTTCGATTTTCAGCTTGGGCGCGTCGGACGGCATGACAATGACGGCGTGAATGCCCAGCCGCTTGGCGGCGATCGCGACACCCTGGGCGTGATTGCCCGAGGAAAAAGCGACAACGCCGCGCGTTCGCTGTTCGGGACTCAGTTGACTCAACCGGTTCGTCGCACCCCTCAACTTGAACGATCCACCGGTCTGCAGGCACTCGCATTTGAGCCACACACGTGCCCCGCGAATCTCCGTTGCGATCAGCGGCGTGTGCAAAACGGAGCCGGCAATGCGCGCCGCCGCCGCCAGCACATCATCGCGCGTCACTTGGGGATATTGGTTCAAGCCATTGTACTCCTTGGGAAATCGGCGAACCGTTGCGTGACGGAGACACCTTGCAATTCCAGCGCTTCAATCGGGGTCCAAAAAATCTTTACATGGGGGTTCCCCAACCATATATCGCGCTCCCGCTGCCCCATGGGACTTCCAACCGCAAGGCAGCTTATTGTCGAACATACCCGTTGGAGGTCCCTTGAGTTGTACAAGCACGATAGCGCGCTGGGGCTAGCTGCAGCCCTCCGACCGGTTCAGCCGGTCACGCTCCTCCGTCCGCATGCCGCCAAGCGTGCCGCCCGCTTCTTTAGCGAGAAGTTTCCGGGCAAGTCGCTCTATGCGGTGAAGGCCAATCCCTCGCCGGACCTCCTGAAGATCCTGTGGGATTCGGGCGTCACCCATTACGACGTCGCATCGCTTGGCGAAGTGCGGCTCGTCGCAGCGACGCTGCCCGATGCGGTCCAATGCTTCATGCACCCGGTGAAGGCCGAGGAAGCGATTGCCGAAGCCTATTTCACCTATGGCGTGAAGACCTTCAGCCTCGATACGCTCGAAGAGCTGGAGAAGATCGTCCGCGCCACCAAGGGGGCGACCGACCTTAACCTGCTGGTTCGCCTGCGGGTCTCGTCGGATCATTCGAAGCTCAGCCTTGCCTCCAAGTTCGGCGCCGATCCGCATGAGGTGAAGACGCTGCTGATGGCCGCCCGCCAGGCGTCGGACGCGCTCGGCATCTGTTTCCATGTCGGCAGCCAGGCGATGAGCCCGGCGGCCTACGCCGAAGCGATGGGCCGCGTCCGCGACGCGATCGTCGAGGCGGCGGTCACGGTCGACATCGTGGATGTCGGCGGCGGTTTTCCCAGCTGGTATCCGGGTATGGAGCCTCCGCCCCTCGAGACCTATTTCGAAGTGATCCACAACGCGTTCGAGGCGCTGCCGATCAGCTATTCGGCGGAGCTGTGGTGCGAGCCGGGCCGCGCGCT
>CAMPIY010000233.1 GCA_946886645.1 uncultured Sphingomonas sp. | reverse complement strand
CCTTCGCCAACGCGTCCCTCACAGCCTGCAAAGCATCGTCGGCCTTCGCGCCATCCGGACCCCCACCCTGGGCCATATCGGGACGGCCACCGCCGCCCTGCCCACCCAGCGCTGCTACCGCCGCCTTGACCAACTCAACCGCGCTGATCTGCCCCGCCACGTCGTCGGTCACGCCGACAGCCACGCTGCCGCGACCTTCATTGACGGCGATCAGCACCGCGACGCCGCTGCCGACGCGCTGTTTCATCGCGTCCACTTCGCCTCGCAGCCCCTTGGGGTCGAGACCTTCGACCACCTGCCCGAGGAAATTCACGCCGCCGACCTGCTCCGGACCGGCCGCTTCGGCCTTGCCGCCGCCGCCCATCGCCAGCGCCTTCTTGGCCTCGGCCAGTTCGCGTTCCAGCTTGCGGCTGTTCTCGACGAGCGCCGCAATTCGAGCAGGGACCTCGTCGGGCGCGGCCTTGAGGCTGGACGCAGCCTCCTTGAGCTTGGCGTCGCGTTGGTTGAGCCACGACAACGCACCTTCGCCGGTCAGCGCCTCGATCCGGCGCACGCCTGACGACACGGCGCTTTCGCCGATGATCTTGAGCAGCGCGATGTCGCCAGTCGCGGCGACGTGCGTGCCGCCGCAAAGCTCGACCGAGAAGAACCGTGCGTCCTCCTCGCGTCCCATCGACAGCACGCGGACCTCGTCGCCATATTTTTCGCCGAACAACGCAAGCGCCCCGGAGGCCACCGCTTCGTCCGGGGTCATCAGGCGCGTGACCACGGGCTCGTTGGCCCGGATTTCCGCGTTCACATCGGCCTCGATCTGGCCGATTTCCTCGGCTGTCAGCGCCTTGGGGTGCGAGAAGTCGAAGCGAAGCCGGTCGGGCGCGACCAGACTGCCCTTCTGCGTCACATGCCCGCCCAGACGATTACGAAGCGCGGCGTGGAGCAGATGGGTCGCGCTATGGTTGGCCCGGGTCGCGGCGCGGCGCCCGGCGTCGACCGACTGGTGGACCGTTTCGCCGGCGCTGACCTCGCCCTTCGCAATCCGCGTCCGCAGCGTGTGGAGCTTGCCCAGCGGTTTCGACGTATCCTCAACGATCCCCTCGAAGCCTTTGAGCGACGTCAGTTTTCCAGCGTCACCAACCTGCCCGCCGCTTTCACCGTAGAATGGCGTCTGGTTCAGCACCAGCGTGACGGTTTCGCCCTCGCGCGCTGAGTCCACCCGCGCCCCATCCTTGACGATTGCCTGCACGACACCCTCGCCTTCGGTGCCCGAGTAGCCGGTGAACTCCGTCGGGCCGACCTCTTCGGCAATGTCGTACCAAAGCTCGTCGGACGCCTTTTCGCCCGAACCCTTCCAGGCGGCGCGTGCGGCGGCCTTTTGCTCGGCCATCGCCGCGTCGAACCCGGCCCGGTCGACCGTCAGGCCACGAGCCCGAAGCGCATCCTCGGTCAGGTCGTAGGGGAAGCCGAACGTGTCATAGAGCTTGAAAGCCGTCGCTCCCGGCAGTTCGCCGCCCTCGGCCATATTGCCGGTCGCCTCGTCGAGCAGCTTGAGGCCGTTCGCCAGGGTCTGGCGGAAGCGCGTCTCTTCCTGCAGCAAGGTCGCCTCGATCAATGGCTGTGCCCTCACCAATTCGGGGAAGGCACTACCCATCTCCGCCACCAGCTCCGGGACGAGCCGCCACATCAGCGGGTCCTTGGCACCCAGTAGGTGCGCATGGCGCATGGCCCGGCGCATGATCCGGCGAAGAACATAGCCCCTGCCCTCATTGGCCGGCAGCACGCCGTCCGCGACCAGGAAGCCCGACGCACGAAGATGATCCGCGATCACGCGATGACTCGCCTGTTGCGCCCCCTCCGCCTTGGTTTTCGTCAATTCTTCGCTGGCGTGAATCAGCGCCTTGAACGTGTCGGTGTCGTAATTGTCGTGGACGCCCTGCATGACCGCGGCGATCCGCTCCAGGCCCATGCCGGTATCGATGCTCTTGTTCGGAAGCTCGCTGACGATCTCGCCCGCCGCCTGTTCGAACTGCATGAACACCAGGTTCCAGATCTCGACGAACCGGTCGCCGTCCTCGTCCGGGCTTCCAGGAGGCCCGCCGGGAATATGGTCGCCATGGTCGAAGAAGATTTCCGAGCAGGGTCCACACGGACCCTCATCGCCCATCGCCCAGAAATTATCCTTCGTCGGAATACGGATGATGCGATCGTCGGGCAGTCCCGAAATCTTCTTCCACAGGTCCCACGCTTCGTCGTCGGTATGATAGACGGTGGCGGTCAACCGGTCGGGCGACAGCCCCCACTCCTTCGTGATCAGGGTCCAGGCATGGTGGATCGCCTGGTCCTTGAAATAATCGCCGAACGAGAAATTCCCCAGCATTTCGAAGAAAGTATGGTGGCGCGCCGTATAGCCGACATTGTCGAGATCATTGTGCTTGCCGCCGGCGCGAACGCACTTCTGGCTGCTGGTCGCGGTCGAATAGGGGCGCGTCTCAAGGCCGGTGAAGACATTTTTGAACGGCACCATTCCGGCGTTGACGAACATCAGCGTCGGGTCGTTGTGCGGCACCAGCGGCGCCGACGGCACTCGTGCATGGCCGGCGCCTTCGAAATATTCGAGGAAGCCGCGGCGGATATCGTTCGTCGAAGTCATGCCCGCCAGATATGGGAGTTGCTGCATTGCGGCAAGCT
>CAMPIY010000232.1 GCA_946886645.1 uncultured Sphingomonas sp. | reverse complement strand
TCCTCATACAGGGGGTAGAGGAAGGGAGCCGCCCCCGAAAACTGGAAACTAAAAGGGGACGGCGACGCGGGACCAGAAAAACCGCTGTAGCCGTCCCCTTTGTGTTGGCGTGGAACCAAGTGGACGCAATCATTATTGCAACCCACGTGCCAATTGCGATTTGTGGCGGATTTTCAGGAAAAATCTTTAGAGCGCTAAATTGCATCTCGCCGCCGTCGTAAAGAATCCCGACAGAAAATGGGTGTTCGGCGCTGGCACCAATTCCCTTGCGAGGGGTTGGACGAGCCGATGGCCCTCCACGATCCCAACCTCGAACCGGCCGATTCAGCGCTGTACGCAGACGTCACCCAAAGCTGGTCCGATGTCGGGGGCGGGGTCGGAACCTATCTGCGCCACAAGCGCCGCCATATCCTGGAGCGGACGGCCCACCGGCACCTCATCGTCGTCCCGGGCTCGCACGACGCGTTCGAGGTGGAGGAGGATGGGCGCGCGGTCACCTGCTATATCGCCTCGCCCAGGGTCCCGGGCAGCCCGCATTACCGCTTCCTGCTGCGCAACCGCGCGGTGCGGTCCATCCTCGACGAATATCGGCCGGACCTGATCGAGTGCCAGGATGCCTATAATTTGCCCTGGGCCGCGCTTCACCATGCCAGGCGCCATCCGGGGGCCGCGCTGGTCGCCGCATACTGCACCGACTTTCCCACGGTCTATGTCGACCGGCCCTTTTCGAAATGGCTTGGGCGCCCACTCGGCGGTGCGGCGTCGCGGCTATGCTATCGCTATTGCGGGAATCTCTATCGCCGGTTCGACGCCGTCTATGCGATGAGTGAGAACGGCGGGGCATCGAAGCTTCGTTCGCTCGGCGTCGAGGACATCGATGTCGTGCCCCTGGGCGTCGAGCTCGGCCAATTCTCGCCCGAAAAGCGCGATCCGCGCCTTCGCCGCCGCCTTGGCCTTAGCGATGCGCAGCCGCTTCTCATCTACGCCGGGCGGCTCGATGGGGAGAAACGGCCGGACGTGGTTGTCGACGCCTTCCGCAAGCTCCCGCAATCCCTTGGCGCGGCGCTTCTGCTGTTGGGCGACGGTCCCTACCGCGAACAATTCGCGGATCGGACGGAAGAACGGATTTTCGCCCCCGGTTTCTGCCGTGACCGGAGCGATCTTGCCGCCTGGCTGGCAAGCGCGGACCTATATGTTTCCGCCATGGCCGATGAGACATTCGGCATCTCGATTATCGAGGCTCAGGCGTCGGGACTTCCCGTAGTGGGGGTCGCCGCGGGCGCAATGATCGACCGCGTGCCCAATGGCCTCGGCCTGGTGGGAATGGTGGGCGATGCCGAGGCGATGGCCGCCAATATCCTCGCTGTCCTTGGCGGCAATATGCAGGCGATGGGCGAGCAGGCCCGCGCCCATGCGCTGCAGTTCAGCTGGGACCAGAGCATGGAGCGGCTGTTCGGCCGGGTATACGCCCGCGCCCGCCTCCGTGCCGAAGAACGGGCAGGCAGGGCCACATTGGCGGCTGGAGCGCTGGCGCGGGCCTGATTTGCATGGCAGGACGCCTCCATGAACGCGCCCTATGCCATTTCCGAGCAGCTTGAGCCCGGCATTGCGCGATTGCTGGCGCAAAATCCGTCGCCCTTCACCTATTTCGGGACGCAGACCTACCTGGTCGGCGAGGAAGAGCTGGTCGTGATCGACCCCGGCCCGGATTTGCCCGAGCATGTCGAAGCCATCCTTACGGCGATCGACGGGCGAAATCTGGCAGCGATCGCCTGTACTCACACTCACCGCGACCATTCACCCGCCAGCCGCGCGCTCAAGGAAGCAACCGGCGCTCCGATCATCGGCTGCGCGCCCTTGGCGCTGGAAAGCATCGGCCCGCGCGCCGACGCCAGCTTCGACAAGCAATATGCGCCGGACAAGGTGCTGGCCGACGGCGAGACGATCGAGTTCGATACGGGCAAGCGGCTCGTCGCGGTGGCGACGCCCGGCCATACCAGCAACCACCTCTGCTTCGCGTTCGGCGATGCGCTGTTTACCGGCGATCATGTGATGGGATGGTCGACGACTGTCGTGGTGCCGCCCGACGGCGACATGGCTGCCTATATGCAGAGCCTCGACAAGCTGCGGCAGCGCAAGGATCGCATTTACTACCCCGCGCATGGTCCGGCCGTGACCAAGCCCGCCCAGCTCGTTCGCGGAATGATGGGGCATCGCCTCCAGCGGGAGAGGCAAATCCTGAAGCTGGTCGGCGAAAAGCCGCGCGACATCCCCGACATCGTCGCCAATGCCTATCCGGGACTCGACCAGCGGCTGGTGCCGGCGGCGGGCGGGTCGGTGCTGGCGCACCTGGTGGACCTTGAACGGCGCGGACTCGTTGAAGCGGGGGAGGGTGAGACATGGACGAAACCAGCCGCATCAAGCTGAACAAGCCGCTGGCGATCGGCGCGGTCATCGTAGCGCTGATCCTCGGCCTGTTGGTCGGCGGTGCGCTCGACATCGGGAAGCGGCTGTTCGGCGGCCCTGATCCGGAAACCGTGGCTTCCTCAGCTCTGCAATCGATGCGCGCGCAGAACCGGCTGGTGCCCTTCGTCGCGCGCTATGTCTCGGTGGTCAGCAGCCGGCAGGAGCGGCTGGGAGGGTTGGTCAGTTCCGAACGGACACTGATCCTGCCGGGCGACGTTCGTTACGAGCTCGA
>CAMPIY010000231.1 GCA_946886645.1 uncultured Sphingomonas sp. | reverse complement strand
CCGGGCGGCGCGCTCCAGCACGTCGATGAGACATTCGAGTTCGAGGGCGAGCAGCTCACTAACTTGGAATATGCGCTGTGCGCGGAGGAGATGGGCCGCATCCTATGGTCGAGCGAGGTATTCAACTGCTCCGCGCCCGACACCGGCAATATGGAAGTGCTCCACCGCTACGGCACGCGGGAGCAGAAGGAGCAGTGGCTGGCACCGCTGATGCGGGGAGAAATCCGCTCGGCATTCCTGATGACCGAGCCGGGGGTTGCCTCGTCCGATGCTACGAACATCGAATGCCGGATCGCGAAGGACGGCGACGATTATGTCATCAACGGCCGCAAATGGTGGTCGAGCGGGGCGGGCGATCCACGCTGCAAGGTCGCGATCCTGATGGGCAAGACCGACACCGAGGCAAGGAAGCATCAGCAGCAGTCGATGATCCTGGTGCCGATGGACGCCGAGGGTATCACCGTCGAGCGGCACCTCAACGTCTATGGCTATGACGATGCGCCGCACGGGCACATGGAAATCGAGCTGAAGGACGTGCGGGTGCCCGCGTCGAACCTGCTGCTGGGCGAGGGGCGCGGGTTCGAGATCGCGCAGGGGCGGCTTGGTCCCGGTCGCATCCACCACTGCATGCGGACCATTGGCGCGGCGGAAGAAGCGCTCGACCTTATGGCGCGGCGACTCCAGTCGCGCGTCGCCTTCGGCAAGCGCCTCAGCGAGCATAGCGTGTGGGAACAGCGCGTGGCCGAGGCGCGGATCGAGATCGATTGCACGCGCCTGCTCTGCCTCAAGGCCGCCGACATGATGGACAAGGCCGGCAACAAGGCCGCCAAGGCCGAGATCGCGATGATCAAGGTCAAGGCGCCGCGCATGGCGCTGAAGATAATCGACGACGCGATCCAGGCGCATGGCGGGGCAGGGGTCAGCCAGGACACGCCGCTGGCGGCGAGTTGGGCGGGAATCCGGACGCTGCGGCTCGCCGACGGGCCGGACGAGGTGCACAATCGCTCGATCGCGCTAATCGAATTCGCGAAACATGCGGAAGCACTGGCATGACCTGCCCGCGCCTGTTCGACCTGACGGGCAAGGTGGCAATCGTCACCGGCTCGTCGCGCGGGATCGGGTTGGCAATCGCGGCGGCGTTGGCGGAGCATGGCTGCAAGGTGGTCATTTCCAGCCGCAAGCAGGATGCCTGTGACGAGGTCGCCAATGCGATCAACGCGCAGCATGGCGAAGGCACGGCCATCGCGGTGGCGGCCAGTATTTCCGACAAGGAGGCGCTTCAGAACCTGGTCGATGAAACGCGTCTACAGTTTGGCCGGATCGACGTGCTGGTCTGCAACGCGGCGTCGAACCCCTACTATGGGCCGATGGCGGGGATCAGCGACGATCAGTTCCGCAAGATCCTCGACAATAATGTCATCGCCAACCACTGGCTGATTTCGATGGCCGCGCCGGAGATGCTGGAGCGTGGCGAGGGGTCGATCATTATTGTCAGCTCGATCGGCGGCCTGACCAGCTCGACCATGATCGGCGCTTACAACATCTCCAAGGCCGCGGACTTCCAGCTCGCGCGCAACCTCGCAGCCGAATTCGGGCCGAAGGGCGTTCGAGTGAACTGCATCGCGCCGGGGCTGGTGAAAACCGACTTTGCCCGGGCGCTGTGGGAGAACCCCGACACGCTGAAGGCGGTCACGAAGACGACCCCGCTGCGCCGCATCGGCGAGCCGCACGAGATTGCGGGGGCCGCAGTCTATCTCGCCTCGCCCGCATCGACCTTCATGACCGGGCAGGCGATGATCGTCGATGGCGGAAGCACGATCGGGGTGGGCCTGTGAGGCTTTCCGGCAAAGTCGCCATCATCACCGGCGCCGGGTCCGGCATCGGTAAGGCGACGGTCGAGCTGTTCCGCAAGGAAGGCGCGACGGTGGTCGGCGCCGACCTTCACGGCACCGACTTCGAATGCGACGCGGGCGACGAGGAGCAGGTCGAGGCGCTGGTCGCCCACACGGTCCGCGACCATGGCGGGCTCGACATTTTCTTCGCCAATGCGGGGATTTCAGGCGGCTTCGCCTCCATCTTCGAGCAGGACGCCGACGACTGGGCCGAGATTTTGCGCGTGAACCTGATCGGGCCGTTCCTGGCGATCAAATATGCGGCACCGCACATGAAGGAACGGGGCGGGTCGATCATCTGCACTGCCTCGGTCGCTGGCCTGCGCTCAGGCGCGGGCGGACCGGCCTATTCGGCGTCGAAGGCGGGCGTCATCAACCTGGTCAAGGTCGCGGCGACCCAACTGGTTGGCTCGAACATCCGCGTCAATGCCATCTGCCCCGGCCTCATCGAAACCGGCATGACCGAATTCATCTTCGACCGCGCCCGCGCCAAGGGCCAGGAAGACAAGATCGGCCATCTGAACCCGCTGAAGCGCGGCGGCGCGCCAATCGAGATCGCCAATGCCGCCCTTTTCCTCGCTTCGGACGAGGCGAGCTACGTCAACGGGCAGGCTATCGTCGTCGACGGCGGCCTGTCGTCATCCCACCCCTTCAATCACCAAAGCTACGGACGGACCGCGACATGACCGACGTCATCGACAAGCCCACCACCAGCCCGATTTCCACTGCTCGCCACGGCGACGTGCTGGTCGTCACTTCGAACAATCCGCCGGTGAACGCCCTCGGCGCGGCGGTTCGGCAGGGCCTTGTCGCCGCGATCGAGGA
>CAMPIY010000230.1 GCA_946886645.1 uncultured Sphingomonas sp. | reverse complement strand
GCCACGTCCCACCTCGTTCGGCGCGCAAAGCTTCCCCGTTCGCGGGCGCACGGATCTCCGTGCGCTCCACGTCATGATCGACTCAATCTGGGTTGCCCCGCGCTACAGCCGATGTTGGTAACTCAACCGGCCATGGGATACAATGGCTTTTGATGCCATTTCGTGGGTTTTCATGCCCTGTGGCGGATTTTCAACGGTTTTTCATACTCTCTTAACTATCTGTTCCACCCCTGTTCTTGCGGGACAAGCCTGTGGATAAGATTGTTCGTAACCGCGAATGACTCGCGCGGGCTAGCGGCTTTCCAGCCGCGAAAGCTCGGTCATCAGATAATCGAGATCGCTCGGCCCGCCGTTCAGAAAGTCCGCGTCGGCGATAATCGTCGCGCGCCCCTTGCCGATGCCGCAGCGCGCGACGAAGCCGCCGTCGGCGATCTCGCAGCGCTGGCTCGCCAGCTTGCCCGGCGAAGGGCTGTCGACCGGGCCAGCCTCACCTTCCGACAGCTCGACCCCCCAATGCCCCAGCAATCCCGTATCGGCGAAAGCGGGCGGCGGCCGCAGCGGATCGCCGAAGGGCCGCTCGCTCTCCCAGCTCAGCCGCGGGTCGGCAAGCAGCAGCACATGGCCGCCATCCCTCACCCAGCGGTCCAATTCGACCAGCGCCTCGGCCGGTTGCGCGCGCGGGTGAGCCATCAGCAGCAGGTGCCGGCCCTTCAGGTTTTGCGCATCCGCGACACCGATCGGCACGACCTTGTAGCGCTGCTCCAGCCGGGTGAGCGCCGCCGATCCGCCGCCGTCCAGCCCGAAGCCCTCCCCGAAAACCAGCGGCAAGCTGGTCAGCAATGCCAGCGTCGGCCGCTTCTCGGGCGCCCGCGCGGCAATCGACGGCTCCTCGTCCCGGATCGCCAGCGCCGTCACCGCGCCGAGCCCCGCCAGAAGCGCGGCGCCCGCAATCCATCTCTTGAGAGTTACTGCGCCTAGGGCGATTGCGCCGGCTCCGGCTCGCTTGTTTCGTTGGTTGCCGCTGCGCTGTTTGGCGCCGCTCCAATCTCCGCCAGCGGCTCGTTCGGCTCGGCCGGCGCGGCGAGATTGGGCTGCGCGGCGCCCGAGGATTCATCGGCGGAATTGCTGATCGCGGTGCCCAGCAGGACGAACAGGAACACCACCGCCAGCCCGGTCAGCCCATAACGAATGCGCTGCGTCCGTTCCTGCTTCTCGACGCGGTCCATCGCCCAAGACTATTCGTCCTGTCGTTTCATTGCAACGAAGCTTAAGCTTGAACCGGGATGCCGCACTTGCGAAGGAACGATCATGATTCGCAAAATGACTCTGCTCGTCTTCGGTGTCGCGGCGCTCGCCGCCTGCAACTCCGAATCTCACACCATCGTCGCCAACGAACAGCCCGATCCGATGGCTGACCAGCTGGCCAACGCCGCGCCGGTCGAGCTGCCGCCGGCCATCGCGGCGTCCAAGACCTACCGCTGCAAGGACAATAGCCTGCTCTACATCGACTGGTATTCGGACGGCAGCGCCCGCGTGAAAACCGAAAAGGGCACGCCGGGTACCGAGGTTCCGGCCCCGGCCGAAGGCGTCAAGAGCGACCTCACCGGCGACGCGAAGACGCCGTCGATCACCTACGCGGGCAGGAGCTGCCACGTCTGAGCCGCGAAGCGATCGCATCGCGATCGTCAGCAGCGCGAAGAGACGGCGAAGGCCGGCCGACCTTGCAAAGCAAGGATCGACGTCACGGGATTTACTCCCGTGACGCCAGGGCCGTTCAGTTCGTTACGCCGGTTCCGCCTGCTTCTGCTTCGAGAATTGCTGCTGCATCCGTTCCGGAAGCTCCTCTTCCGACACGTCCTCGACATGGGTCGCCAGGCTCCAGCTATGGCCGAACGGATCGGTCAGCGATCCCATCCGGTCTCCCCAGAACTGGTCCTCGACTTCCATCGTCTGGGTTCCGCCGGCGTCGATCGCCTTTTTGAACGCGCTGTCCACGTCGTCGACATAGAAGACGAAACTGGTGGATGTGCCGCCGCGCGCCTTCGGGCCAAGATTGTCCCTCTCGGGAAATTCATCGTTGAGCATGATCCTGGTGTCGCCGAACTGCAGCTCGGCATGACCGACCTTGTCGCCCATCGGCAGCCGGGAGATTTCCTCGGCGCCGAAGGCTTTCTTGTAAAAGTCGATCGCCTTGGCAGCATCGTCGACCGTCAGGATGACGTTCACGCTGCGATATCCGTCTGGAATGGGCTTTGTCATTGCAGGCCTCCTATGAGTCCCCGCCCCGCGAACGCATATCCGCCTCCATCGTGACAATCTCAATTCAGCGACTCGCGCCCGGCCTAGCCCTCGGCTCGCATCGTCGCTAATGGCGCGCGCATGACCGTTTTGGACGCCCCCCGCATCACCCCCCAGATTGTCGCCGACCACGGCTTTTCACCCGAAGAATATGACCGCGTCCTCCACGCGCTGGGCCGCGAGCCGAACCTGGTCGAGCTCGGCATCTTCTCGGTCATGTGGTCGGAGCATTGCTCCTACAAATCGTCGCGCCTGCACCTGAAGAAGCTGCCGACCAAGGCGCCCTGGGTGATTTGCGGCCCCGGCGAAAATGCGGGCGTCATCGACATCGGCGACGGGCAGGCGGCCATCTTCAAGATGGAGAGCCACAACCATCCGAGCTACATCGAGCCCTACCAGGGCGCGGCGACCGGCGTCGGCGGCATCCTGCGCGAC
>CAMPIY010000229.1 GCA_946886645.1 uncultured Sphingomonas sp. | reverse complement strand
ACGATCGCGCCGATGGACCTGACGGATAGCGAGAATATCAAGAAACTCGCCCAGGCGGCGGCAGAACGCTGGGGCAGCCTCGACATCCTCGTCCTCAACGCGGCGATGCTGGGAAGCCTCAGCCCGGTCGAGCATCTCGACCCCAAGGAGCTGGACCGCGTCTTCAAGCTCAACGTCCATGCCAACCAGGCGCTGATCGCGGCCTTCGACCCGCTCCTCCGCCGCGCGGAAAAGGCGGACGTGATCGGCATCACTTCGTCGGTCGGATCGGAACCGCGCGCCTTCTGGGGCGGCTATGGGGCGTCCAAGGCGGCGTTCGACACGATGCTCGGCGCCTATGCCGACGAGACCGCCCATGCCGGAAAGCTGCGCGTCCAGATCGTCGACCCCGGCGCGACTCGCACGCGCATGCGCCAGCTCGCCTTCCCCGGTGAGGAACCGGAAAGCCTCAAGGGGCCGGAAGTCGTCGCCGCCGCGATCATCCAGCGGCTGCAGGGCGACGCGGAAACCGGAAGCCGCAGCCGCGTCGACTAGGCCTGTTCGAAGCGCAGTTCGCGCCGGTCGATGTCGGCTGAGACCAGCCTGACCTGAATTTCGTCGCCCGTTTCCGCGCCTTTTTCCGGGACGCGGGCGATCACCGGTAGCTTGCATAGCTGGATACGCGCGCCGCGCTCGTCGACGTCGGTGACCACCGCGTCGAAGGTCACTCCTTCGCGCCCGTGCAGTACGACGGTTTCCGCAAGGTCGATCGCAGCCCGCTCGATCTGTCCGCCGCGCACATCGGCGCGCTCCATCACGTCGGGAAGCTTGGGGAAAGCTGCTGCGGCGCTTTCCGGCACCGGGCGGCCATTAGCGATCGCCAGCGTCGTTTCGACGACATAGCGGTCCGCAAGGCGGCGGAGCGGAGCGGTCGCGTGGACATAGGTTGCCGCCATCGCCGAGTGCCAGGGCACGACACCTTCCTTGTACGGCATATAGCCCGCAGGAGCCCCTGCGCGGCGGATCGCGAGCATGAAGGAGGCGTGCTTCGGATCGGCCGGGTTCAGGCTCCGCTCAAGCTGTTCGAGCGGCATCGGCCTGGGCCAGTCGATGCCGAGTGCACGGGCACTGTGGCGAAGCCGCTTGATCGATCGCCGGTCCGGTTCGCCCATCACGCGAAATAGACCTGTATGATGGGCCAGCAGCGCGTCCGCGATGGCCAGGTTCGTGGCCAGCGACAGGGCCGCGTTACGCTGCTCGGCTACCGCCATCGGCCGGAATAGAAGCCGGTAGCGGCCGTCCCCGTTCGCGACCACTTCCTGCTCGGGCGGATCAACACGCGAAGCGCCGCGCCGGGCCTCCGCGGCCTCGATGCGCCGCGCAAGCTGGGCGAAACCGGGCGGCAGCTCCGCGTCGGTTACAAGGTCATAGGCGAGTTTGGCGCGGCTGCGCACCAACGCACGCTCTGCTCCATCGAGCTTCACATTGCCGTCCGGATCGACGCGCACGGCGAACACGACCGCGGGGCGCGGGCCATCGGGAAGCAGGCTCGCCGCGCCTTCGCTCAAAATCGGCGGATAAAGCCCCGCCTTGCCGTCGGGCAGATAGAAGGTTGTCCCGCGCCGCCACGCCTCGGCGTCGATCAGGCCGCCATCATCGACGAACCAGCCGACATCGGCGATCGCATAATGGAGCAGCAGGTCGTTGCCGCTCGCCTCGATATGGAATGCTTGGTCGAGGTCGGTCGACGAGGCGGGATCGAGCGTAACGAAGGAAATGCCGGTGCGGTCTACATGCTCGGTCGAGACGCGCTCGGCCACTGACTTGGCCGCTTCCAGCACGTCGGCCGGATATCCCTTCGGAATCTTATACTGGCGACGGATCTCGTCCAGGCCGCGGCCCAGCGCATTGGTCGGGTCGACAATGGCCCTCACGCGGCGCGGGCCATCGTCACCTGCGCAACGTCAATCCCGCGGCCGCGGAACCCGCCTTCGCAATACATGAGGTAATAACGCCAGAGATTGTGGAAGCGCTCGTCGAAGCCGGTGAGGCGACCCTCACGCACCGCGGCGTCATAACGCTGGCGCCAGATCTTCAGCGTCTCGGCATAGTCGAGGCCAAACCCTTCGCGGTCCTGCCAGCTTAGGCCCCGCCCCTTCGCAAGCGCCTCGAAACGCGGCTCGTCGATCAGCATTCCACCCGGGAAAATATAGGCCTGGATGAAGTCGGGGTTGCGCGCATAGCCCTTGAACAGCCGGTGGTTCATGCTGATAAATTGCAGTGCCGCCTTGCCGCCCGGGTTCAGGTTGCGCGCGATGGATTCCATATAGGTCGGCCACCATTTTTCCCCGACCGCCTCGACCATCTCGACCGAAGCGATGGCGTCGAATTGTTCGGAAATCTGCCGATAATCCTGCATCCGGATCTCGATACGATCGGACAATTCGGCCTCGGCAATTTTTGCTTCCGCCCAACTTTTCTGCTCCGCAGATAAGGTCAATCCGACCACGGTCGCGCCCCGGCGGGCCGCCTCGATCGCGAGGGTGCCCCATCCGCAGCCGATTTCGAGCAGCTGCGTCCCCGGCTTGAGATCGAGCCGGTCGAGGAGCAGCGAAACCTTCCGCCGCTGTGCAGCTTCCAAATCGTCGCCAGCCGTGAAGCGGGCAGAAGAATAGCTCATCGTCGGGTCGAGCCATTCGCGGTAGAAGTCGTTGCCGAGGTCGTAGTGCGCCGCGATATTCTCGCGCGCGCCGA
>CAMPIY010000228.1 GCA_946886645.1 uncultured Sphingomonas sp. | reverse complement strand
GATCGGATTTCCAAGCTCTGCCGAGCTGTGGGAGGCGGACCTTGCCCCGGCCCAGACGGAGGTCGCTGCATTCGCGGCGGCCGTTCATGCGGACGGTGCGGGCGAGCAGGTGTGGCTGGTCGCCGCTGACGAAACCGCCGCACAGGAGGCGCGCCGGTTGGCGCCGTTCGCCAAGGTTATCGTCCAGCCGTTCGGCGATATCTGGCTACGGGACACAGGGCCGATCATTCTCGGAACCGGGACCAATCGCCGCGCCCAGGGCTTCGGCTTCAACGGCTGGGGCGGCAAATATGACCTTCCCGGCGACGATAGCGTCGGTGAGCGATTGGCGGGCGTAGCCGCACTGTCATATGCGAAAGCCGACTGGATCCTCGAAGGAGGCGCGGTCGACGGCGACGGGACAGGCGTGCTGCTCACCACCGAACAATGCCTGCTCAACCCAAACCGCAATCCGGCCTTGGGCAAGGACGACGTGGAATCGCGCCTGCGGAGCGACCTTGGCGCGACGCGGATCGTCTGGCTTGGCGAGGGCCTGATCAACGATCATACCGATGGGCATGTCGACAATCTGGCGCGCTTCATTGCCCCGGGACGGGTCGCCATTCCCGAAGCGGTCGAGGAGGATCCCAACGCCGCCGCTTATGCCGATGCCGCCGAGGCGCTGCTCGACGCGGAGCTGGAGGTGGTCGCGATCCCCTCGCCTGGCCTGGTCGAGCGCGACGGCGAAATCATCCCGGCGAGCTATATGAATTTCTACATCGGCAATGCCGCCGTGGTGGTTCCGCAATATGGCGCCGCGAACGATGCGGCCGCGGTCGAGGCCATTCAGGCCCTTTTCCCCGGCCGACGTGCAATCGGGCTTCGCGCCGACCATATCCTGACCGGAGGCGGAAGCTTCCACTGCATCAGCCAGCAGGTGCCCGAATGAGCCAGAAGATCACCGTCGCCGCCCTCCAGCTCGCTTTCGGAGAAGACACGGCCGAGAATATTCGCAACGTGTCCGACCTGGTGCGCGAGGCGGCCGACAAGGATGCGCAGGTCGTCCTGCCGCCCGAATTGTTCGAGGGCCCCTATTTCTGCCGCGTCGAGGATGAAGGCCTGTTCGCGACCGCGCGGCCGACGGCGGAGCATCCTTCGGTGCTGTCCATGCAAAAACTGGCGGAGGAATTGCGGATCTGGATCCCGACCAGTTTCTTCGAGGCCGACGGACCCCATCACTATAACTCGCTGGCGATGATCGGCCCCGACGGAAAAATTGCCGGTGTCTATCGCAAGAGCCATATCCCCGACGGTCCTGGGTACGAGGAGAAATTCTACTTCCGGCCCGGCAACACCGGTTTCAAGGTATGGCCGGGCGCGGGAACGACCCTCGGCATCGGCGTATGCTGGGACCAATGGTATCCGGAAACTGCCCGGGCCATGATGCTGATGGGCGCGGAAATCCTCTTTTACCCGACCGCGATCGGAACCGAACCGCACGATCCCGATCTTGACACCTCCCGGCTGTGGCGGCGGGCGATGATCGGCCATGCCGTGAGCAATGTCGTCCCCGTCGTCGCTGCAAACCGCATCGGCACCGAATGCGGCCAGCGCTTTTACGGGCATAGCTTCATCTGCGACGAGCGCGGCGACATCCTTGCCGAATTCGGCGCCGAGGAAACGGGCGTGCTGGTTGCAACGCTCGACATCACCCAGGCGAAGAAGCACCGCGCCGCCTTCGGCTTCTTCAGGGACCGCCGGCCGGAACTCTACGGCCGCCTGACGCAGGACATTTGACGAACCGGCACACCGCGGCGTGAAAAGTTCACGCCGGTCGTGACTCTGTGCGCGCCCGCTGGAATCGCTGTCGTCGAACCGAGGCTACGGGGCCGAGGGCGATTCTTTCATTCCCATGAGGTCCAAAATGGCAAGCGGCGCGTCGAAAATCCTGAAGCAGATCGAGGAAAACGAGATTGAATATGTCGATCTCCGCTTCACCGATCCCAAGGGCAAGTGGCAGCATCTCTCGATGGTCGCCTCCGTCATCGACGAGGACATGCTGACCGACGGTTTCATGTTCGACGGCTCCTCGATTGCCGGCTGGAAGGCGATCAACGAGAGCGACATGATCCTCATGCCCGACCTCGACGCGGCCTACATCGACCCCTTCGCCGCGACACCGATGCTGATCCTGGTCTGCAACATCGTCGAGCCGTCGACCGGCGAGCTCTACGGCCGCGACCCGCGCTCCACCGCGACCCGCGCCGAGGCCTACCTCAAGGCCACCGGCATCGGCGACACCGTCTTCGTCGGTCCCGAGGCCGAATTCTTCATGTTCGACGATGTGAAGTTCGAGGACGGCTACAATGCCTCGGGCTACCGCATCGACGATGTCGAGCTGCCGACCAACACCGCCACCAGCTACGAAGGCGGCAACATGGGCCACCGCCCGCGCGCCAAGGGCGGCTATTTCCCGGTCGCGCCGGTCGACAGCGCCGTCGACATCCGCGGCGAGATGGTTTCGACCATGCTTGAGATGGGCCTGCCCTGCGACAAGCATCACCACGAAGTCGCCGCCGCCCAGCATGAGCTCGGCCTGACCTACGGCAAGCTGGTCGAGACCGCCGACCGCATGCAGGTCTACAAATATGTCGTGCACATGGTCGCCAACGCCTATGGCAAGACCGCGACCTTCATGCCCAAGCCGATCGCCCAGGATAACGGCAGCGGCATGCACACCCACATGTCGATCTGGAAGGGCGG
>CAMPIY010000227.1 GCA_946886645.1 uncultured Sphingomonas sp. | reverse complement strand
TCGAAATCCACGAGAATGTGCGCGGCGAGGATGTGTTCGTCGTCCAGTCGACCAGCTTCCCGACCAACGACAATCTGATGGAGCTGCTGATCTGCATCGATGCGCTGAAGCGCGCCTCGGCCAAGCGGATCACGGCGGTCATCCCCTATTTCGGCTATGCCCGGCAGGACCGGAAACCCGGCCCGCGCACGCCGATATCGGCCAAGCTGGTCGCCAACCTAATCACCACCGCCGGCGCCGACCGGGTGCTGACGATGGATTTGCACGCCGGCCAGATTCAGGGCTTCTTCGACATACCGACCGACAACCTCTGGGCCGCACCGGTAATGGCGGCGGACATCCAGGCGCGCCATTCGGCAAAGAAGCTGATGGTCGTGTCGCCCGACGTCGGCGGCGTGGTCCGCGCGCGCAGCCTGGCCAAGCGGCTCGACAACGCCCCGCTGGCGATCGTCGACAAACGGCGCGAGCGTGCCGGCGAGTCCGAAGTGATGAACATCATCGGCGACGTCGAGGGCCATTGCTGCGTGCTGGTCGACGACATCGTCGATTCGGCGGGAACGCTGTGCAACGCCGCCGCGGCGCTGAAGGAACAGGGCGCGACCGAGGTCATCGCCTATTGCAGCCACGGGGTGCTCTCGGGCGCGGCCGAATCACGTGTGAACTCGAGCGTCCTGACCGAACTGGTCGTAACCGACTCCATCTTCCGCGAAGGCATCAGCGAGGGCGGGAAGATCCGCCGCCTGACCATCGCGCCCCTGTTCGGCGAGGCGATCCACCGCATCGCCGACGAATCGAGCGTGTCGAGCCTGTTCGACTAGGCTTTCTTCTTCGCCAGATTCACCGCCACCGCTTCGGCGACCAGCGACTTGAACGCGGCCCCGTCGATTTCCTCGCCCTCGCGGATGTCGATCGCCCGGCGCGTGTTGCCGTCCAGGCTGGAGTTGAACAGGCCCTCCGGATCGCCCAGCGCCGCGCCGTTGGCGAAGGTCAGCTTCACCTTGTCCTTATAGGTTTCGCCGGTGCAGATGATGCCGGCATGTTCCCACACCGGCACGCCCGACGGATTGCTCGGCTTGCGCCACTTGACCGCCTCGACGACCTCGGGATCGGCCTCGCGGATCAGCCTCCGCATTCGCGCCAGCGCCGCGCCGCGCCAGTCGCCCATGGTCGCCAGCTTGGCGTCAATCTCGGCGGAATCGCTCACATTTTCTCTCCCGGTAGCTTGGCGGCCTGCTCGACCCAGCCGGCGAACCGCGCCTCGTCAAACTCGCCTTCATGGATATCGAGGTAGCGCACTTCGGGATGCTTTGAAGTCCCTTGCGGCATCGGCTTCAGCGACGTTCCGCGAAAGAAGGTCGCTTTGACGTATCGGGTGAAGACGTGGAAGCTGAGGAACCAGCCCTCGCCATCCGGCGCGCCATAGAATGGCGAATTCCATTTCACCGCCTTGCGAACGTTCGGCACGGTGGCGGCGACGATTCGGTCGATCCGCTCGCCCACTTCCCGCTTCCAGCCCGGCATTGCGGTGATATAGGCCTGGACCGGCGCATCGCCCTCGCCCTTCGGGATTTGCGGGTTGCCGCCCGACAGCAGTTTCGGCTTGCTGTTCATGACCGGTCGAACGCTTTCAGGATCGGGCAGGGCCCGCGTCCTTTCGAAGCACAGTCGATGGCCAGTCCCGCCAGCGCATCGCGCGCTTCGCGCAGCTCGGCGATCTTCTCGTCGATCGCGGCGACCCGCGCCTGGGCCAGCTCGCGCGCTCGTGCCCGGTCGTCGGACGCGTCGAGCGCGATCAGCTCGCCGATCTCGTTCAGCGTGAAGCCCGCCGCCTGGGCATGGCGGATGAATTTCAATCGCTTCAACTCCGCCTCGCCGTAACGCCGAACCTCACCCGGCGGCCGCGCGGGTTCGGGAAGCAGACCGCGCCGTTGGTAATAACGCACGGTTTCGACCCCCACCCCCGCGGCTTTTGCAAGGCCGCCGATCGTCTCCGAATTTCTCGCTTGATTCCGTACCATGGTACGGAGGCTACATGCTGATTCGCCATGAGGCAAATCAAAGGAGAATGACCATGATTTCCGCTACCCCGATCAAGGACGACACCGCCAAAAATTGCGCATGCAAGGGCGGCTGCCGTTGCAATCCCTGCACCTGCAAAAATTGCTCGTGCTAGGTTAATTGGGCCGCGCCTTTTATAGGTGCGGCCCGTTTCACCGGCGCAGCAGGAGAGCAGCCATGGCCAAGGGCCAGATGAGGAAGAGCAAGGAAGCGCGCAAGCCCAAGAAGGAAAAGCCGAAGACGATTGCGGCCAATCCATCGACCAAGGGCGGCCAGCGCGGGCTGGAGAATCTGAAGAACGACTAGCCTGCACTGCACATGGGGGGATTGTGATGTTGGTATCCTTGTTCGCAATCGGCGCGGCGGTTGCCGCCCAGCCGGCGCAAGCCTGTCAGCCGGGCCAGCTCGTTTCCGATTTCTACCGCCAGGCGCTGGTCGACAAGCAGCCGAAGGCGGCGTTCGAGCGCTACGTCGCTCCGGATTTCGTCGAGCATAAGCCCGACATTGCCCCCGGCACGCGCGAGGCGGCGGCGGAATTCCTTGGCGGAATCATCCGCGACGTGCCGAGCGCGCGGTGGGAGATTTTGCGGGTCATCGCCGACGGCGACCTGGTCGCCCTCCACGCCCGCTTCACCCCCGCGCCCGGCGTGGGCGAATATGCGCTGGCCGACTTCTTCCGGGTCAAGGACTGCAAGATCGTCGAACATTGGGACGTGGT
>CAMPIY010000226.1 GCA_946886645.1 uncultured Sphingomonas sp. | reverse complement strand
GCATATTCCTCGAGCTGGCCGGCGACCGTGCCCCAGCCGTCGTGGAAGCCCATTTGTTCGTGCTTCTCGCGGTCGGCTTCGTTGGCGTGGAGCGCGACGGCCCGATAGGCGGTCTTGCCGTTTCCGGCGTCGGCGAAGGTGACGATCGCTGTCATCGGGAAGCTCTCGCAGCCGGTCGAGGCCATTTCGGCGGGGCGGTAGTCGGGGCCGAGCGCGCTGGTCCATGAGAAGGTCCTGCCTTCCTCGACCTCCAGCACGCAGCCGGCATTGCCATGGCCGGTGTCGAAGCCGTCGGGCCCCTGCATCCGGATGCGGAAGATGCCGCCGGGCTTCAGGTCGAGCTCGCATTCGGTGATCTGGTAGGGGCGGGGCGCGAACCACTGCTTCAGATGCTCGGGGTTGGTGTAGGCCTTCCACACCAGGTCCACGGGCGCGTCGATCGTGCGTTCCAGCACCAGGTCAAGCTTGTCGGTCATTTGTCTTCTCCTTGTCCTTCAAAGTCATCACATATTCTTCGAGCCGGTCGTGCCGCTTCTCCCAGTCGGAGCGGCGGTCGACGATCCATTGTTCTGCCGCGGCCAGCACGCCGGGGTTGAGCCGGCAGGTGCGGACGCGGCCGACCTTCTCGCTCCGGATCAGGCCGCTTTCCTCCAGCGCCCTCAGGTGCTGCATCACCGCGGGCAGGCTCATCTTCAGCGGCATGGCCAACTCGCTCACCGTCGCGGGTCCCGTCGCCAGCCGCGCCAGCATTTCGCGGCGGGCCGGATCGGCAAGGGCCTGGAACGCGCGATCGAGGCGAGTCGAATCCTTAAGCATGTGCTTAACTATCGAGGCATGGGCGGGGAGTCAAGATAGTTAAGTGGTTACTTAGGTATCGACGCGGCTTCCAGTGTATCCTTCGTCACTCCCGGGCACTCTATGGCTCCGAGCGGCAGCTGGTTTTGTCCACCGCATAAAATTGCACAGACGATGAAGATGATTTGATCGCTTCAGAAGGGCACTCATCACAATCGAAGCGTGGTGGCGACCATTGTCCGTTGCCGAGGTCGCATGAGACGCGTTGACCGTAGCGGCTCCCGTCCAGCCTCTGTCGAACAAATGGACTTCCACTCGGATCCACACCCAGCTCGGTCATCGCGCTTTTGAATGCAGCCGTCAGAGATTTATCTTCAAAGCAGAAAGCCAGCCGCTCAGAAACTTCTCGATCGCGCCACTCGATGGCAAACTGCTCGACTTTCGGATCGAACAGCTCGGGCTCCGCATTCAACGGTATCGCGCACGGCCCGTGCTGTCCCAAGCGGCCGCCGGAGCGAATCTTTGCGATTTTTGCGATAGCGCGAGCGGCAGCCGACCTTCGCACCTGGAATCGAAAATGTTCCTTGAGGCCCGAGTATCTTTGAACTTCTACCCACCCTGAGGGCGTCAATGTCAGGTCAAAGGACGGGCATAATCCGGTGCAAACTCCGTAGGCCATGCGCCTACTAAACGTCACGGATTGCTCGTCCGAAGCTACGGGAATCGTCGAACACGAGCCGAGAACGAGAAAAGCCGAAATTAGGGCGGCAAGCTTGGCCATGCAGAGCTCCTTGGAACTGCCATATATGTCCTAACGCGTTGAGCTCGCGTTTGCGATTCAAGCACGCCCTTATGCTCGGGCGATCATGCTGCTATCCGCCCGCCATGGAACATCCCGAAACCATTCTGATCGTCGACTTCGGAAGCCAGGTGACGCAGCTGATCGCGCGCCGGGTGCGTGAGGCGGGGGTCTATTGCGAGATCGCGCCTTTCTCGATGGCGGAGGCAGCGTTCGGACGGCTCAAGCCCAAGGGCATTATATTGTCGGGATCGCCCGCCGGAGTGCCGGAGGAAGGGTCGCCACGCGCCCCGCAAATGCTGTTCGACAGCGGCTTGCCGGTGCTTGGCATCTGCTACGGACAGCAGGTCATGAGCCACCAGCTTGGCGGGCGGGTGGAAGCGGGCAAGGACGGCGAATGGGACGGCGAGTTCGGCCGCGCCTTCATCACCATCACCGAGGAATGCCAGCTGTTCGACGGGCTGTGGCAGGTCGGCGAGCGTCACCAGGTGTGGATGAGCCACGGCGACAAGGTCACGGAATTCGCCCCGGGCTTCCGCATCGTGGCGACCAGCGACGGCGCGCCGTTCGCGGTCATCGCCAATGAGGAGCGCCATTATTACGGCACCCAGTTCCACCCGGAAGTGATGCACACCCCCGACGGCGGCAAGCTGATCGCCAACTTCGTCCGCCATGTCTGCGGCTGCGCCGGCGACTGGACGATGGCGGCGTACCGCGACGCCAAGATCGCGGACATTCGCGCCCAGGTCGGCGGCGGCAAGGTGATTTGCGGGCTGTCGGGCGGCGTCGACAGCGCGGTCGCGGCCGTGCTGATCCATGAGGCGATCGGCGAGCAGCTGACCTGTGTGTTCGTCGACCACGGCCTGATGCGCGCCAACGAGGCGGAGCAGGTCGTGTCGCTGTTCCGCGGCCACTACAACATCCCGCTGGTCCATGTGGATGCAGAGGAATTGTTCCTCTCCGGCCTGGCCGGGCTGACCGATCCGGAGGCCAAGCGCAAGTTCATCGGCAAGACCTTCATCGACGTGTTCGACGAGGAAGCGAAGAAGATCGGCGGCGCGGATTTCCTGGCGCAGGGAACGCTATACCCCGACGTGATCGAGAGCGTCAGCTTCACCGGCGGGCCGTCGGTGACGATCAAGAGCCACCACAATGTCGGCGGGCTTCCCGAGCGTATGAACATGAAGCTGGTCGAGCCGCTGCGCGAGCTGTTCAAGGACGAGGTGCGCGAGCT
>CAMPIY010000225.1 GCA_946886645.1 uncultured Sphingomonas sp. | reverse complement strand
CGGCGGTTCGAAAGGCCGCCCTTCTTGGCCAGCGTCACCAGCTTCTCGACATAGGGGCGAAGCTCCTTCGCCTTGGCGGTCGTCGTGGTGATCTGCTCATGCTTGATGAGGGCGGCGGCCATGTTCCGGAACAGGGCGGCGCGGTGGCTGGAGGTGCGCTGAAGCTTACGATGGCCAACACGATGGCGCATGATTCTTTTCCTTCGTTCGTCAGGGGACCGTGTCAGGTATCCCCGGCCAGGCGCTGAAACGGGGCAGCGCCAAGACCCCTAAAAGATAAAGCGGAAGCCCCCGCTCCCGCTCGTTGGCGCTCCTCAAGCCGAAGACGGCCGGAAAGTCAAGCCGATGGAAGCCGGAAGATACTATCTGGCGAAGGCGATGAAGGCGGTCAGGCCGATGATCGCGCACACCGGGACGGCCGCGATCTGCACGCCCGCCGCGGCGATGCTCAGCGGGCCGGTATGGGTCTGGACGATTTTCCCGCAGCGATGACCCTCGCACCGTCCCTGGGCGGCCATCGCGCTTGGCAATCCGAACGCCATGATCGCGAACAGTGCCGCGATCGTCACCACGAAGCTGGCCCGCGCATTGACCGTGAAGAAGACGACGAACATCCCGAACAGCAGGCCCCAGGCCGACAGAAAGACGACCCAGATTTGCTTCGGAATGTCCTGGAAGGGGCCTGGCTCCGTCGATGGCGGCGCCTCGGCCAGCTCATCGTCGGCAACCCGCTTTTCGGGAATGGCCAGCATGGTCGCGTCTCTCTCAGCGATCCTGGTCGTGAAGTCCCGTCGCGGCGGGGCGGGACCGGCCCGTCCGCCGGCGATGCAGCGGTGCCGGCGAACGGGTCGCCCAATCGGCCATCGGAAAAACGGGCGTTCCGGACCGATAGGGTTCTGTGTCCTGCTCGGACGCCCCGAGCAGGGAATAGGGCGAGCGATCGCCGGACGGAGCGATCGGCGGGATCGCGGTCGGCGCCACCGCCTTGCGGAACATCCGCTCCGCCAGCGTCTTCAGCCAACCGAACATCCCTCCGGATCCCTGCGGCGCGTCGTCGGCGTAGCTGCGGCCATTGTGGAAATCGTTTCGGGACATCGTCCGGCTCCTGCTGCGCCGGATGATCGAAACGTCACGAGTCCGGCGGCCTGAACGGAAAATGCGCTTTCCAGACGATGCAGGCAAACGAATATAATATGGCTATTGCAGCAATATTTTTGCTATATGCCTTTCATGGACATCAACGTCGCCCGCACATTCCTGGAAATCGTGAAAACCGGCAGCTTCGTCGCCGCGGCCGAGAATCTCCACCTCACCCAGACCGCCGTCAGCGCCCGCATCCGCGTCCTGGAGGACCGGCTCGACCGCCAGGTCTTCGTCCGCAACAAGTCGGGCGCGCGCCTCACCCCGGCCGGCGAGCAATTTTTCCGCTTCGCTTCGTCGCTGGTCCAGACCTGGGACCGCGCCCGCCGCTCGGTCGCGCTCGCGCCGGGCCGCGAGACGGTGGTGATCGTCGGCGTGGAGCTCAGCCAGTGGAACCCCCTGATGCGCCACTGGCTACTATGGATGCGCGAGCATTGCCCCGACATCGCGGTCAGCGTCCACATCGACACGCCCGACCGGCTGATGGAGCAGGTCCAGGAGGGAACGCTCGACGTCGCCATCCTCTACGCGCCCCCGCCCCGCCCGGGAGTCGTCGCCGAGCTGTTGTTCGAGGAACGGCTGGTGCTGGTCCGCACCCCGCCCCTCGACCAGCCGCTAGACCCCGCCGACCTCGTCCATGTCGACTGGGGTGACGAGTTCGAGACCAGCTTCCAGGCCGCCTTCCCCGACGCCGCGCCGGGCGCGGTCACGGTCGACTACGGCCCGCTCGCCCTCGATTATGTGCTCGCCGGAGGCGGCGCCGGCTATTTCCGCATGGGCATGGTCCGCCCCCTCATCGGCGAGGGCAAGCTGGCGCTGGTCCCCGACAGCCCGGAGTTCTCCTACCCGTCCTACATGATCCACTCGACCAGGGCCGACGAGAGCGCGATGGCCCGCATCCGCCGCGGCCTGCGCGCCGCCGCCGCGCTCAGCGCCTAATGCTGCTCGCGCTCCGACTTGGTCGCGTCGGTGACCGACTGGTCGTAGCCGCTCTTGTCGCTGAAGAAGGACAAAGCGAACAGCCCGCATCCCAGCAATACCGAGAAGAACACCCCGCCCAGCGTCGCCACCACCAGGTGCAGGTAAAGCTCCCCGGTCAGCGCCAGGTAGAGGATCGCCCCGGCCGCCATCACCACGCCGATCCCGACGATCCACTTCATGATGCGCCGGAATTCCGCCGTCGCGCGCTCTCGATCGCTTGTCATGGCCTCACACCCTTGGGGACACTCGGCCCTAGATAGGCTCCGGACGGGCAAAAGGAAGGGCGGGCTCCGGACTCGACCTGCGGTCAACATATGTTAACGTAACGGTTCCGACTCGAAAATTTAACGAGACGCGCCTGCTCATTGGGGAGGGGGAGGAAGCGAAGTGGTGGAATCGGATATTCGTTATTATCGCCGGCGCGCCTGCGAGGAGATGGCCGCAGCGACCCGCGCCGTCACCGACGCCGCCCGCGATCGCCGCCTGAAGCTGGTCGACCTATATGTCGATCACCTGAAGGCCCTCGACGCGCCAAGCCCGTTTGAAGACGGGGATTTTCCAGGGATGCCGGGCCGCTCGGCATTTTGCTGGAGCGGGGATGACGTCAGGTACCAGGGCCAAGGCTGATTCAACGAAAAAGGGCCGCTCGTTGGAGCGGCCCTTTCGTTTGTCGGCAAAGAGGAAACTTAGCCGAGCAATTCCTGCTCCAGCTTCTTCGCCAT
>CAMPIY010000224.1 GCA_946886645.1 uncultured Sphingomonas sp. | reverse complement strand
AAAACCGCCATCATCGCTCTACGCATCTTCTGACTCCCTTTTTCTGCTGTCTTTCATTGGACCGTGCTCCAGGACCCGACGCCCCCGGCAGCGGTGCACAAGTCACATGTCGCCTAACGACATTGAAGGCAGGAGGTTCCGGCAGCCCAACGATCCATCTCTTCCGACGGGCGTTACCGCTGTTGCGCGGCCGCTCTGTGTGGCACCATGGCCAAGGTTAAATGAACGGAGCAGGCATGAAGGCCACAATCTATCACAACCCGATGTGCGGAACTTCTCGCAAGACACTGGAAATCCTCAATAATGAGGGCGCCGACGTCACCGTCATCGAATATCTGAAAGCACCACCCAGCCGGGACGAGCTGAAAAGTCTTTACGAGCGGGCCGGAATCACCCCTCGCGAAGGCCTTCGCGGCAAGGAACCGTTGGCCGATGAGCTGGGACTCAACGACCCGTCGGTGAGCGACGACGAGATTCTCGACGCAATGATGGAACATCCGATCCTTATCCAGCGTCCCCTTGTCGAGACGGACAAGGGTGTGCGCCTGTGCCGCCCGCAGGAAGAGGTGCGCGAACTTCTGTGACCGGGCTCGATCCCAGGATGTTGCTGCGCGGCTATGCGGCCGGGATCTTCCCCATGGCCGACAGCCGCGACGCTGGCGACATTTTCTGGGTAGAGCCGCGCAGCCGCGCGATCATCCCGCTGGATTCCTTCCATTTGTCGCATTCGCTGGCCCGACGCGTCCGTTCGGGCCGATTCACGGTCACTCGCGACAAGGCGTTTCATCAGGTTTTGCTGGCCTGCGCTAACCGGGAGGAAACCTGGATCAACAGCGTGATCGAGCGGGCGACACTGGGGCTGCACGCCGTCGGCCATGCCCATTCGATCGAATGCTGGCATGAGGGCGAATTGGTCGGGGGCCTTTACGGGGTGAAGCTGGGCCGGGCCTTCTTCGGCGAGTCGATGTTCAGCCGGATGACCGATGCCTCGAAGGTAGCGCTGGCCTGGCTGGTGGCGCGGCTCAGGGTCGGCCATTTCACGTTGCTCGATTGCCAGTTCATGACCAGCCACCTCGCCTCCCTGGGCGCCGTGACCGTGAGTCGCGACCGCTATGCCGGATTATTGGGGGCCGCGTTGTCTTCGGCCGGAGCGATCGGCTCGACGGAGTCTGGCGCTACCGCATTGCCGGCCTCGACCGGCGTGTCGGAACTTCCGCCGCCGGAATTCGAAGCGCTCGACCGGCTGCTGGAGGCGGAAGGCGCGGCGGGAGCTTCGGGCCCCGCGGGCCAGCTCATCGCGCAGCTCTTGGGCCAGACATCGTAAACCGGGTCCTCGACCACATTCAGCGACGGGCTTTCCTTGTAAAGCCAGCCCGAGAAGCGGCGGACCCACTGGCCGTCGGGCCGCTTGACATCCATTTGCACGAAGGCGCCGGTCAGCTTCTCCTGCTCCCAGGGCGCCGATGTTTCGCAGGCACGAAGGCGGACGGTGACGTCCTTCATCCGGATCGCCTGCCCGGGCTTCAGCGTCAGGTCGCGGACGATGCCGTTGCGCTTGTTCAACAGGCCCAGCACCGCGACCCGCTCGGCCATGGGCGTTACGCCCGGAATGTCACCGGTGGCGCGCGGCACGTCGACCCTGATTGCCTCATTGCCCTCAAGCTCGTTGCTTTGCTTCGCCCAGTCGCAACCCGCGACCGTCGCGAGCAGCGGCAGGATCAGAAAAGTGCGGCTCGCCTTCACGCCTGGTCCGGCTTCCACGCCTCATAATCGCCGGTCGCGGCCGCCCGCACGCCAAGCCCGTCCATCGAACCGCTGGGGCGATAGGCCGACATAGTGCCGGTCAAATTGGGTTCCGGCGCCTTTTCCCAAGCGCGGCGCTGCGGCAGCGATTTCGACGGAATCTCGTCGATCGTCCCGCGAAGCCAGGCGTTCCAGCCCGGCGGCACCCGGCTGCTGTCGTTGGCGCCATCGTAGATGACCCAACGGCGCTTCGGATCCTTGCGGTGGCGGAAATAGACGTTGCCGGCCTCATCGCGGCCAACTTCCTCGCCATTGCGGCGCGACACGATACTGGTTCCCCAGGAGGCGCCGTTCCACCAGGTGAAGGCGTTTGCGAAAATTCCCATGACGCGCGCCTTTGCCGCTTTGCCGCCGCCCTTGCAACCCGCCGCTTGCTACCAGGCCACCTTGTCGCCGGCCTTGATGCCCAGCTCGTCGGACCGTCCCCCGGCGATTTCCAGAACCGCGCCGACCTGGCCTTCCGAATAGACCGGATCGAGCGACAGCGGGACGGTGTTGGTCGCGATATTGGCGATCGTCCCGTCGGTACGGACGAAGATCATGTCGAGCGGGATCAGCGTGTTCTTCATCCAGAAGCTGGCGTCGCGCGGCGGATCGAAGGGAAAGATCATGCCGCGATCCGGCGCGAGCTCGGAGCGGTTCATCAGGCCGGTCGCCTGCTCCTCCGCCGACTTGGCGATCTCGACCGTGAAGCGATGAACCTTGCCCCCAGAAGTAACGGTCAGCGGAACCTGCTCCAGACCTGCCGGAGAGCGGCCCAGTTCAACGGCGTTCGATGCGGACGGCTGACAGGCGGCGAGCGAGGCCATCAGCCCCAGCGCGACCGCGCGGCCGATCAGATTTCGCGAAGCTCGACGGCGGTCAGGCCCTTGCGGCCCTCGGCGATCCTCGCCTCCAACTGCTGTCCCGGCTGCAGGTCCAGAATCAAGGACTGACGAACGGTTTCCATGTGGACGAAGATATCCTCGCCCTCCTCCCCCTCGCCGGCCCGATTGAGGAAGCCGTAGCCCTTGACGCGGTTGAACCATTTGACCTCCACCGGCTCATATTCGCCCGCGG
>CAMPIY010000223.1 GCA_946886645.1 uncultured Sphingomonas sp. | reverse complement strand
GCGTCCTTGAAGCCCGTCGGCGTCGTTACCGAACCGTCATCGTGCCGCGTGCAGCCTTCCTCGTCGCCGACGCGGTTGAGCGGCTGGAGCACTTCCTCGCAGAAGCGGCCGCCCTCGGTCAGGATCGCCTCGACCAGGTCGGGGGTCGCATCGGCGAAGCCCGGAAGGTTTGAGTAATTCTGCATTTCGACGATGTGATCGAGAACATACTTCGTGTCGCGGACGGGGGCGGCATAGACTGGCATCTTGTGACTATTCCTTCTTCCCGCCCTGGAGCAGGGCGATAAATTCATCGAGTTCCTTGATGGTCGCGTCGATGTCGACCCGTTGGCGCTTGAGCCTGTCGACCTGCCCCTGGCAGCGTTCGATCGTCTTGAGCCGTTGGGTCTCGCGACCGTCCCCGACGTCGTAAAGGTCGAGCAATTCCTTGATGTCGGCGAGACTGAGGCCGACACGCTTGCCGCGCAGGATCCAGGCGAGACGCGCCCGGTCGCGGTCGGTGTAGAGCCGCTGCGTCCCCCGCCGTTCGGGCGCGATCAGCGCCTCATCCTCATAGAAGCGGAGCGCGCGAGCCGTGACCTGAAACTCGTCGCACAACTCGCCGATCGAATAATGGGTTTTGTGCTGAAGCATGGGAGCCGCGTTACCTTACGTTTCCGTAAAGGTCAATCTAGCAGAGCGGGTTCCCGGCAAAATCTACCGCCGGAGAAGCATTTGCACTTGAGCGAAAGCTCTTCCCGCCAAGCATGGCGTTCGGTCCGCAATAATAGCTGCAAGCGGCTGGCGGCTGGCCAATCCGGACACTGCTGCCATCGATCTCGACCGGTATGCGGCAATCGCCCTCGCCTTTTGGCACCAGCGCCCAGCCCGTACCGGCCTGTTCAAGCCTTCCCGAAGCTGAACAATTTGAATCGGCTTCGCCATAGGCGATCAGACCGGCGCGGTAGGCCCCCGGCTCGCCCGCAATGCAGAGCCGGTCGCGCCCCTCCCCGGCGAACGTGCCGACGGCGAGCGAGGGCTGTGCCGGTTCCCGGGAGCAGGCGGCAATCAGCGGCAAAATGAGTAGAGTGCGCTTCATCGCGTCACCATGCTTCAGCTTGGCTTAAGGCGGAAGGCGACAAATGCACCGCTTCCCCCTATATGCCCCGAAACGCCACCAGGGATTCGCGCCAACCCATGATGACGACCAATCCGTTCGACGACGACAAGCTCCGCGAGGAATGCGGCATTTTCGGAATTTGGGGAGCGGAAAACGCTTCCAGCTTCGTCGCGCTCGGGCTCCACGCGCTGCAGCACCGCGGGCAGGAAGCGGCCGGCATCGTCAGCTTCGACGGCACCAATTACCACGCTCACCGCGCAATGGGCCATGTGGCCGGCAATTTCGACCGCGACGACATCATGCGCAAGCTGTCGGGCAAGGTCGGCATCGGCCATGTCCGCTATTCGACGACCGGCGAGACGGCGATGCGCAACGTCCAGCCCTTGTTCGCCGAATTGGCCGAGGGCGGCTTCGCGGTCGCCCATAACGGCAATCTTTCCAACGCGATGACACTGCGCGCCGCGCTCAACCGGCGCGGCTCCATCTTCCAGTCGACCAGCGACACGGAGGTGATCATTCACCTCGTCGCCACCTCCAGCTATTCGACGCCGCTCGACAAGCTGACCGACGCGCTCGGCCAGGTCGAAGGCGCCTATTCGCTGGTCTGCCTGACGCCTGAAGGCCTGGTCGCCTGCCGCGATCCGCTCGGCATCCGGCCGCTGGTGATGGGCAAGCTCGGCGAAGCGACCATCTTCGCCTCCGAAAGCGTGGCGCTCGACGTCATCGGCGCGACCTACATCCGCGATGTCGAGC
Organism: uncultured Sphingomonas sp.; assembly: GCA_946886645.1. The sequence goes on along the minus strand of CAMPIY010000223.1, from coordinate 1,018 downwards.
CGGGCGAGCTGATCATCGTCAACGAAAAGGGCATCCGCAGCTTCCGCCCCTTCGCCCCGGCCAAGCCCCGCCCCTGCATCTTCGAGCATGTCTATTTCTCGCGGCCCGACAGCATCATCGAGGGCACCTCGGTCTATGAGGTCCGCAAGAATATCGGCGCCGAGCTGGCCCGCGAGGCGCCGATCGAGGCGGACTATGTGGTGCCCGTGCCGGACTCCGGCGTTCCCGCCGCGATCGGCTACAGCCAGGAAAGCGGAATCCCGTTCGAGCTGGGCATCATCCGCTCCCACTATGTCGGGCGCACCTTCATCCAGCCGACGCAGGAAGTGCGCCACCTTGGCGTCAAGCTGAAGCACAATGCCAACAGCGCGCTGATTCAGGGCAAGCGCATCGTGCTGATCGACGATAGCATCGTTCGCGGCACGACGAGCGTGAAGATTGTCCAGATGATGCGCGATGCGGGCGCGAAGGAAGTGCACATGCGCATCGCCTCCCCGCCGACCCGCCACAGCTGCTTCTATGGTGTCAACACGCCCGAGCGCTCCAAGCTGATCGCCAGCCAGATGAGCGTCGAGAAGATGGCGCGCTATATCAACGCCGACAGCCTGGCCTTCATCTCGATCGACGGGCTTTACCGCGCGCTCGGCGACAGCCGCGACGGGACCAATCCCCAGCGCTGCGATGCGTGCTTCACCGGCGAATATCCCACCACGCTCACCGACTGCGACGTCGAGGGCAAGCCGAAACCGCTTTCGCTCGTCGCCAGCCGCTAAAAGGAACTACATGACCGACACGAAGCCGTTCGACGGCAAGCTCGCGCTCGTCACGGGAGCCAGCCGCGGCATTGGCGCCGCCACCGCCGAAGCGCTGGCCGCCGCTGGCGCCCACGTTATCCTGACCGCCCGCACCGCGCAGTCGCTGGAGCAGGTCGAGGAGCGCATTCACGATGCGGGCGGTACCGCAACGATCGCGCCGATGGACCTGACGGATAGCGAGAATATCAAGAAACTCGCCCAGG
>CAMPIY010000222.1 GCA_946886645.1 uncultured Sphingomonas sp. | reverse complement strand
AAGGTCGGCCGGACCAAATATAATTATTGGAAGCTGTGGACGCTGGCGATCGACGGGATCACCTCGGCGTCCACCGTCCCGCTGCGCATCTGGAGCTATCTTGGCGCCTTCGTCGCCCTGGGAGCGCTGGGCTACGCGATCTTCATCGTCATCCGCACCCTGACCTCGGGCATCGAGGTTCCGGGCTATGCGTCGATGATGGTCGCGGTGCTGTTCCTCGGCGGGCTCCAGCTGCTCTCGCTCGGCGTGCTCGGCGAATATGTCGGGCGCATCCTGACCGAGACCAAGGGCCGCCCGCTCTACGTCATCCGCGAAGAGATCGGCGACTGATGGAGCGGAAGGTCTATGAGCAGATGGCGCAGCTCGATCAGCGCCACTGGTGGTTCACCGCCCGCCGCCGGATCCTGGCGGAACTGATCGAACGGGTCGTCAAGCCACCCAAGGATGCCCGCATCCTCGAATTGGGCGCCGGCACCGGCCACAACCTGCCGATGCTGTCGCGGTTCGGCGCCGTCGAGGCGAGCGAGCTCGATCCCATCGCGCGCGAACTCGCCAGCGAGCGGCTCGGCCGGGAGGTCAAGGAAGCCGCGCTTCCCGACCTGTCGATGTTCCCGGCCGACAGCTACGACCTCATCGCGCTGCTCGACGTGCTTGAGCATGTGCCCGACGACAAGGCGTCGCTGGCGGCGATCATGACCCGGCTGAAACCCGGTGGCGCCCTCCTGCTGACCGTCCCGGCCAACCCCTGGATGTGGACCGCGCACGATGTCGCCCACCATCATCACCGCCGCTACCGCAAATCGGAAATCGACAAACTGGCACGCGATGCCGGCTATACGGTCGAGCTATTGTCCCCGTTCAACAGCCTGCTGTTCCCGCCGATCGCCGCGGTGCGCTTCGTGGGCAAGCTGACCGGCAAGGACGACAGCGACGACGCCATGCCCGGCCCATTCGTGAACCGCACGCTCGACACGATCTTCGGCCTGGAAAGCTCGCTTATCGGCCGCTTGCCGATGCCGTTCGGCGTGTCGCTGGTGGCGGTCCTTCGTCGCCCTTCCGCCTGAGCAGGATCGAGCCCTCGCCCGCCCAGACCGGCTCCCAAGCCGATACCCAGCTGCGCGGGATCGGCCTCATGTCGAGCAGCCAAAGATAGTCGAACGCCTGGTCGGGAAGGTAATCGAGCGCGGTCTCGACCGACCAGCCTTCATGCCGGCAGCCGCGGTCTCGAACGATCTGCGACGGGTCGCGCTGGAAATAGCCGGCCTCCGGGTAGCGGACCCGCAGCAGCGCCGACCCGGCCATCGGCCAATGGTCGTTGGTATAGGCTTCCTTCCTCACCGTCGCGATCGCACCCAAATGGTCGGACCGGCGATGCGCCCATTTCTCGCACCCGTCCCACACCAGCACTGCGACGCGCGATCCTTCCTCGATATGGTCGAGCGCCTTCAGCTGCTCATTCTGTCGCGCGCCGGCAATCGCCATGCTCACTGTCGTGCCCGCCAGACGCACGAGCATGAAGCCGACCGCCGCCACCGCCAGCCAGGTTGCGAGCGGGAAGCGCGTCTCGGCCTTGAAGCGGATCGCGAGGATGAAAATCGCGACGGCATAGGGGACCAGCCGCATGTCGGTGTAGGCCGAGCCGAAGACGATGCGCGGCAGCAGCACATAGGTCAGCGCCAGCATCAGTCCCGAAAAGGCGAGGTTGCGCGACAGGGTCAGGCGCGGATGAACCAGCGCGAACAGCGGCACCGCAAGGACGACCGCGGCCGAGGCGAGATCGTAATTCTCCCACCGGTCGCGGAACATCCGCAGCAGATATTCCCACTTATAGTCCCAATCGAACCACTTCGCCGTGATCCCGCCGCTCGCCTCGCTTCGCCACAACAGGATCAGCAGGACCGGCGCCGCCATCGCCAGCGAATGATAGGCGGCGCGAATGCCCGCCATCCACCAGCTGTGTCCCCGGTCGTGCTGGCGGACCGCTTCGGCCGAGAAGCACAGCAGCCCCAGCGTTCCCCAACCAAAGGTGTGAGCGAAATAGATGATGAAGCTGATCGGCAGGAACAGCAGCGCCCTTAGCTTCGACTTTCCGAGCCGCCCGAGCCGCAGCCACAGGCCGAACGCCAGGAACGCCAGCGCCATCGACAGCGAGAAGTTGACGAAGCCGAACATGAAGGGATGACCGAACGCCAGCGGCAGGGCGAAGGCGACGGTCGGCGGCAGGCGGTTATGAACCTCGCGCGCGACCCACAGCATCCCGGCCACCAGCATCGGCGGAATGCTCATCACGACGAGCTTTGTCGCCAGCTCCACCCCAATCAGCTTGGCCAGCGGTACGACCAGCAAATCGACCCCGAGGTTGCCGATCGGCAGCCAGCGGAAATGATACCATTGCTGCAGGATCGGGCTGTGCGCCCCGTCGACCGCGACCTTGAACCGGCCCATATGACCGCCGAGGTCCACCAGCGGGGGGATCGTTGGCCACAGCAGGGGCACGAACGCCAGCAGGATCATCGCGACGACGAACGGGCGGCCTTCCCACCACGGACGCGGCGCGCCTTTCGGCGACGCCGCCGGCGCAGGCTCGTGCGCAACCAGTTCGGGCGCGTGAATCACCGTCCGTCGCGCCGTCCCAGCAAACGCAGCCGAAGCGCGTTCAACTTGATGAAGCCTTCCGCGTCGCGCTGGTCGTAGGCGCCGGCGTCATCTTCGAACGTCACCACCTTTTCGCTGTAGAGGCTATTCGGCGACTTGCGGCCGGTGATGTGGACCCCGCCCTTGTAGAGCTTCATCCGGACCGTGCCGTCGACCTTGGCCTGGCTCTGGTCGATCGCCGCCTGCAGCATCTCGCGCTCGGGCGCGAACCAGAAGCCGTTGT
>CAMPIY010000221.1 GCA_946886645.1 uncultured Sphingomonas sp. | reverse complement strand
CAGGCGCAGACGGTGACGATGATCACCGCCGCCGTCGACGAGACTGCACTTGCCGCCGACTCGATGAGCTCGACCATCGCCGCGATCCGCAGCGACACCGAGAATGTCGCCAAGGACATCGACAGCGTCGAGCAGGGCTTCGACCGCTTCTCCAGCCAGATCGCAGACTTCCGCGCGACGACCAGCGATTTCGTCAGCAAGTTCGCCGCGTAAAAAAGTCCGCCCGATCCGCAGAGGATCGGCTAGTGCAGGGCGATGTTCCTTAGCATCGCCCTTGCGCTCGCCGCCCAGCAAATCACCATCCCGCTCGGCCCCAAGCCGCGCCAGATCGAGCGGCCCAAGGCCCCGATCGAGCAGGCGGGGCCGCAATGGGCCAAGGCCTGTGGCGATTCGACCGACTGGGATCAGGCCGCCCCGCCGGTCCGGATCCATGCCAACACCTATCTGGTCGGCACTTGCGGCATCTCCTCCATCCTGATCGTCGGCGACGAGGGAAATGTGCTGATCGACGGCGGCACTGAAAAAGGCGCGGAGGTTATCGCCGCCAACATCCGTTCGCTCGGTTTCAAGCTCAAGGACATCCGCTACCTGCTGATGAGCCACGAGCATTTCGACCATGTCGGCGGAATTGCGCGGCTGCAGCAGTTGACGGGTGCGACGTTGGTCACGTCGGCACCCGCAGAGCAGGTGCTCAACACCGGCGTTCCCGGCACCGATGATCCACAGGGCGGAATGCACAAGCCGTTTCGCGCCGCCAATGTCGGACGGGTGATCGGCGACGGCGGCGACGTTCGCCTGGGCAATATCCGCCTGTTCGCCATGACCACGCCCGGCCACACGCCGGGCGCGCTCAGCTGGCGCTGGGAAAGCTGCGACGGCGGGGTTTGCCGCACCATCGTCTATGCCGACAGCCTCTCCCCGATCAGCCGCGACGATTATAAATTCAGCGATCACCCGGCCTATCTCGCCGCCTATCGCGATTCGATCGCCAAGATCGCCGCCAGCCGCTGCGAAATCCTGCTGACCCCGCACCCATCGGCAAGCGACATGAAGGAGCGGATGACCGGCAAGGAGAAGCTGTTCGATCCGGAAGGCTGCAAGGCCTACGCGGCCTCCTTGTCAAAGCGCTTGGACGACCGTCTGGCGAAGGAAGCCGCCGCGAAATGAGCTGGCGCGTGACGCTCCACTGCACCCGTGCCGAGGCGGAGGCATTGCCGGAAACGGAGGATTTGTTCGCTTTTTCCGACGCCCCTCCCGTAATCGTCGCGGACGAGCCCGACCCGCATGCCCCCGACGATTGGCGCATTCACGCTTACTTCGCCGAACAGCCGACGACTCAGGAGCTGGTACTGCTCCGCCGCCTGGCGAAGGATGGTGAGCCCGAAGTCGAGCATCTGGAGGACACGACGGACTGGGTGGTGAAGAGCCAGTCTGGGCTGGAGCCGATCCGCGCCGGCCGCTTCTTCGTCCACACGCCGATGCACTATGTCGACCGGCCGGCCGACACCGTGAATTTCGAAATCGACGCGGGGCTGGCCTTCGGGACGGGCCAGCATGACACGACCGCGGGCTGCCTCGCGGCGCTCGACCGGCTTGAGCAATCAGGCAAAAGCTTCGCGAACATCGCCGACATCGGCACCGGCACCGGCCTGCTCGCCTTCGCAGGTCTCGCGCTTTGGCCGGAAGCGAAAGCCATCGCGACCGACATCGACCCGATCAGCATCGACGTCACCCGCGACAATGCCGCGATCAACGGCGTGAAGCTCGGTCATGGCTCGGGCGAACTGCTGCTTGCCGTCGCGGACGGGATGGACCATCCGATGATCGCCGCGCGGGCGCCCTACGACCTGCTCATCGCCAACATCCTGGCCGGCCCGCTGGTCGAGCTGGCGCCGGCCTTCGCCAAGGCGGTTGGACCCGGCGCGACGCTGATCCTCGCCGGCCTGCTCGACACCCAGGCCGATACGGTGATCGCGGCTTATGAGGCCCAAAGGATGCGCGTCGTCGAACGCGGCGAGGGCGAATGGTGCGTGCTCGTGCTTGAAAGCGTTTCCTAGACCGGCTTGCAACTCCGGACGCTTCCGGTAGGGCGGCACCCTATGCCCAACCTAATGCCCGTTATCGAAACCATGGAAAACCGCTGGATGCGGGCGTGGCTCAATCGCGATGCCAAGGAACTGAAGGCGCTCACCTCGCGCCGGTTCCGATTGGTGATGGGCTCGAAGCCCTGCGCCATCCTCGATGCGACCAGCTGGCTGGACGCGGCGAGCAGCCGGTTCATCTGCACCGGCTATCGCTTCGGCGACATCTATGTCCGCGATGTCGGTTCGGCCGCCGTGTTCGCCACCCAGTTGACGCTCAAGGCAAAGCTCGACGACCAGGACCTGTCGGGCGAATATTGGGCGACGGACATTTGGCGCAAGTCGAAGGTCCGGCGCCAGTGGCGAATGGTCGAACGCATCCTCTCGCGCCCGGAAACGGACAAGCAGGTCCCCGCCGGGATCAAGTCGCTCCAACTCTGGAAGTAGGCTTCACGTCCCGGCTACAATCTCGGCCCATTCGGCTTCCGTAGCAACGCGAATCCCGAGTTCTTCAGCCTTCTTCAGCTTCGATCCGGCGCCCGGTCCGGCGACGACCAAGTCCGTTTTCGCGCTGACCGAGCCCGCCGCCCTAGCGCCCAGCCGCTCGGCCTGCGCCTTGGCTTCGTCGCGGCTCATGGTTTCGAGGGTGCCGGTGAAGACGATGGTTTTGCCCGTCCATTCTGTCTCGCGCGCGGTGGAGACGAAGGGGGCGGGTTTGGCCAGCTCGAGCAGCTCGGCCAATTCCTCGCGGTTGTGCGGTTCGTGGAAGAAGTCGGCGAGCGCTTCGGCGACCACCGGCCCGACGCCTTCGACCGCCGACAATTCCG
>CAMPIY010000220.1 GCA_946886645.1 uncultured Sphingomonas sp. | reverse complement strand
TGGCTCAGCATATTGTCGAGCTCCAGCGTCTCGATGAGATCGCTGTTCCAGATCAGGCTGCGGTCGGAGACACGGACGTCGGTCATGCGCTTGTAGACCGCGTCGATCTTGCTCACGCCTTCCGCCAGCGTCCGCTCGGTGCGGAACACGGCGCAATCGGCCTGCATCGTCCGCTGCATCTCCCGCCGGATTTCGGCGGTTGGAAGAGCGCCCTCGGCGTGGCGGAACTTGTCCAGCCGCTCGAGCGACAGCGCGCCCGTTTCCTTCGACAGTTGCGGCTGCGGAGCGCCCGGCTTGATGACCTCGGCAAGGCGAAGCCCCGCCGCGCGGCCGAACACGACCAGGTCGATCAGGCTGTTGGAGCCGAGGCGGTTCGCCCCATGGACCGACACGCAGGCCGCCTCACCCACCGCGAACAGGCCCGGAACCACGCTGTCCGGGTTGCCGTCCTTCAGCGTGACCACCTCGCCATGATAATTGGTCGGGATTCCGCCCATCGTGTAATGGACCGTCGGGGCGACCGGCAGCGGCTGGCGGGTCAAATCCACGCCTGCGAAAATCTTGCCGGTCTCGGTGATTCCGGGCAGCCGCTCGTGCAGGATCTTCGGGTCGATATGATCAAGGTGGAGGTAGATATGATCTTTATGCTCGCCGACGCCCCGCCCTTCGCGGATTTCCATCGCCATCGACCGCGACACGACGTCGCGTGACGCGAGGTCCTTGGCGCTCGGCGCATAGCGCTCCATGAAGCGCTCGCCTTCGCTATTGGTGAGGTAGCCGCCTTCGCCCCGCGCGCCCTCGGTGATCAGCACCCCCGCACCATAGATACCGGTCGGGTGGAACTGGACGAACTCCATGTCCTGCAGCGGCAGGCCGGCGCGAAGCACCATCGCATTGCCGTCGCCGGTGCAGGTGTGGGCGCTGGTTGCGGTGTAATAGATTCGACCGAAGCCGCCCGTCGCGAGAACGACAGCCTGGGCGCGGAAGCGGTGGATCGATCCGTCGTCGAGGCACTGCGCGACGACGCCACGGCACTGCCCGTCCTCCATGATCAGGTCGAGCGCGAAATATTCGATGAAGAAGTCCGCGTCATACTTCAGGCTCTGCTGGTAGAGCGTGTGAAGCATCGCATGGCCGGTGCGGTCGGCCGCGGCGCAAGTCCGCTGAGCGGCGGGCCCTTCGCCCATGTTCTGGGTCATTCCACCGAAGGCACGCTGATAGATTTTACCATCCTCGGTGCGCGAGAAAGGCAGGCCGGCATGCTCCAGTTCGTAAACCGCCGCGGGAGCCTCGCGGCAAAGATATTCGATCGCGTCCTGGTCGCCGAGCCAGTCGGAGCCCTTAACGGTGTCGTACATGTGCCACGTCCAATGGTCCGGACCCATATTGCCGAGGCTGGCCGCAATTCCGCCCTGCGCGGCGACCGTATGGCTGCGCGTCGGAAACACCTTGGTGATGTTGGCGGTCTTCAGCCCCTTTTCCGCCGCGCCCATCGTCGCGCGCAGGCCCGCGCCGCCCGCTCCGACGACAACGACGTCATAGACATGATCGATGATCTTGTAGGCGCTCATGCGGCCACTGCTCCGAATGCGATCTTGGCGAGGGCGAACAGGCTAACGGCCGCTCCGGCGATGCCCAACATGCTCAGCGCGAAATGGATGGCGATGCGGTTGCCCTCGTCATGAACATAATCGTCGACCGCGACCTTGAGGCCGTCGACACCATGCTTGAACGCGGTGACGACGAACAGCGCCATCGGCACCGCGCCCCAGGGCGAGCGGAGCCATTCGCCAAACATCTGCCGGTCGTACACCGGCAGCATGATCAGCGAGAAGATCAGCCAAAGCGAAAGCAGCACCAGCGCCACGCTGGTGAACCGCTCCTCAAGCCAATGATGGCCGCCGTGACCAGATGAACCCAGTCCCTCAACTTTCCCCAGCGGAGTCGCGCTTTCTCCGAGGCTCATTTGCCCACTCCCAACAGAAAGAACCAGGTCGCGGCGGTCGCGAACAGCGAACCGGCGAGCGTCATCACCGCCCAGAATTTGTTGATGCGAAGCTCATAGCCAGCGCCCGTATCGAGGACGATGTGGCGAAGGCCCGAGAAGAAATGCTGCCAGAACGCCCAGGTCAGGCCGGCCAGAACGATCAAGCCGGCCGGATGCCCGGCGACGGCCACAAATTTCGCATAGCTTTCATCCCCGCCGGCGATCGCGGCGAGCCACCAGCCGAGGATCGCCAGGCCGACGACGGTAATCGCGCCGCCGGTAACCCGATGCAGGATCGAAACCAGCATTCCCGGCCCCCATCTCCAGATCGTCAGGTGCGGCGACAAGGGTCGCGGATTTGGGCTGCTCATGGGACCTCGAAAGCCGTTGATGAATGGCACCGTGTCCCTAGGCAGCAAGCGCGCGGCTGGCAAGTTTGCGCCGACGGCTAACCGCCCCTTAACCAATTCGCTGCATAGCGGGTCCATCGAAATTACCGCGATAGGATTTGGGTCGATGGCGAGTGTGGTTCAGGGAACGTCGAATGGTGATTATGACCTCGCGCGAGGTCTTGGCCTTTACGACATCAGCGGCGACCTTCCCGCCCGCGCCCGCAGCCTTTGGGCGCAGATTTCGGACAGCGGCAGCGACCTGGCCCGCGAATTCTGGCGCCGCTATGCCCGTTCGCCCGAGGTGAAGGACCAGTTCGACGACGCCAAGATCGAACGGCTGGCCGAGAAAATCCTCCCGTACATCGCCGCGAAGTTCGAGCGGATCGACAATCCCGAGTGGGCCAACCAGGCGCAGACCTATGTCGAAAAGGCGCTGAACGGCGGCCTGACACTGTCCACGCTGCTGGCTGGCGTGAACGCCGAGACGGAGGCTGCCTTCGTCGCCATCCGCCGCCAGGTCCGTTCGGACGAGGAGCAGGTCGCGCTGGCCCGCACCCTGTC
>CAMPIY010000219.1 GCA_946886645.1 uncultured Sphingomonas sp. | reverse complement strand
GCGCCTCGCCGCGCGCGCGGGCGGCGTTGACGAACACGCGAAGATTCTCCCGCGCACCCTGCTGTCCGATGAATTCGTCGAGGCTCTTCGGGCGAAGCGCCGCATCCGCATCCTCGGCGGTGCGCTCAGGCGTGGTGATACGGGCGGGGTCGGTTGCCATCAGTTGATGTGTTCGACGCCTTCGTTCGAAATCTCAAGCCAATTGAAATCCATTATTTGGCTGCCTTCCGTAAGGCCAATCTCACTAGCGCGTCCAAGGTCGCATCCGCTCCTAGCTCTTCATTAGCGGCCGCTACCGCTGCGCTCGCTTCGGCCGGCTTGAAGCCGAGGTTGGCGAGGGCGGAGAGGGCGTCGGCGGCGGGGCCTCCGCGCGGTGCGGGTGAGCCTGCGGTTCCGGCAAGGGCGGGACTGCCGAGCTTGCCGGCGAGTTCGTTGACGATGCGCATGGCGAGCTTGGGGCCGACGCCGTTGGCGCGGGCGACCATTGCCTTGTCGCCGCGCGACACGGCGGCAGCGAGTTCAGACGGGTCGAGCACGGACAGGATAGCGAGGGCGACGCGGCCGCCGACGCCCTGCACGCTGGTCAGCGCGCGGAAGGCTTCCCGTTCGCCGGCATTGCCGAAACCGAAAAGGGTCCAGCCATCCTCGCGCACCTGAAGTTCGGTAAGGAGCAGGACGTCGGAGCCAACGGATCCAAGCGCATCGAGCGTCCGGCTGCTTGCCTGGACCATGTAACCGACGCCCTGAACGTCGATCACGACATGATCGGCGGCGGCTTCGGCCAGCGTTCCGGTGAGGCGTGCGATCATGGTCACTCAGGTCTAGGGCAAATCATTCGACGTGCAAGTGAGCGGCTTGTGATGGCCGGCGGTCGAAGCCATGAAGAGCGGGATGGGGGAACAATCGCGGCAGTTGGGCAACGCCCGCCTCTGGTTCTGGGGGCTGCTGGCGCTCGCGGTCGCGCTTCGTATCGCGGCGTTCAATCCCTACGCCGCCCATCATGCCGACGAGACCATCCAGTATCTGGAGCAGGCCCATCGTATCGTGTTCGGCTATGGCGTCGTCCCCTGGGAATTCCGCTATTTCATCCGAAGTTGGCTGATACCGTTGCTGCTCGTCCCGCCAATGGCGCTGGGCGAAGCGATTAATCCGGGCGGTACGCTCTACCTGATTTTGCCGCGCGCCATGGTGATGTTGATCAACCTGTCGCCAGTGGTCGCGGCATGGTTCATCGGCGCAAGGCAGTCGCGCCAGCATGCGATCGTCGCGATGGCGGTCATGGCCGTCTGGGTCGAGAGCGTCTATTTCTCGGTCCATATCCTGAGCGAAAGCCTGGCGACCAGCCTGTTCCTCGCGGCGGCCGCGCTCCTTCATTCCAAAGCGAGTATGAGGGCCCTGGTCGCGGCCGGTTTCCTGATGGGGCTGGCCGGTCTGATGCGGTTCCAGTTCGCGCCGGCGATCGCGCTCTACGCGGTGATGGCCGCGGGACGGGATGCGCGGCTTTGGAAAGGACTGCTTGCTGGCGGGCTGCCGGTCATCGCGCTGGGCGCGGCGATCGACGTGGCGATGGGCCTCACCCCCTATGAGTGGATCCTCACCAACTATCGGATGAACATCGGCGAAGGCCGGATGCGGGAGATCGGCGGGATCAGCCACGTCCATTATTGGGATGCGGTGGTCCACTATTGGAAATGGGCCGGGCTGGTCATCCCGATTTTCGTCGCGCTGGCCTGGAAGCGGCAGCGCGCCCTGATCGTCATGGCCATCGCCAACATCGCGGTGCACCAGCTGATCGGGCACAAGGAATATCGCTATTTGTGGCTGTCGATGCAGACGCTGCTGCTGGTGGCGGCGCTGGGTTCGGTGAATGCGCTTCGCCTGATCATCGGCGGAAAGGGCCTGCGCGATCCCGGCGGACTGAAGCCGACCATGTGGTTGCTCGGCGGCTGGGGGGCGGCCTCCCTCTTGCTTGCCAGCACTCCGACCTACCGGCTCGACTGGCGCGACAGCGGCGATCCGGCGCGGCTGGCAGCGCGGGCCATGAAGGACGCGTCGGTCTGCGGCCTTGGTCTTCCGAGACGCGAATATACGCAGTTCGGCTATGCGCTGCTGCACCGGCCGAAGCCGACGTTCCTTATTCCCGACGAAGGGCCGGTGACCCTGGCCAACCCAGGCAAGGCTGCGCAGGGATTCAATGCCGTATTGGCATGGGCGGACCGTCCGCAGCCAACGGGGTTCCCGATCAAAGCTGGCTGTTTTGGCGGGCCGCGCGATCGCATTTGCCTATATCGCCGGCCGGGGGGCTGCTCGCTCGACGCCATTGGCCGCCACTATCTCTACCAGGAAACACTGCTGCGGTTCGACCGCTAGTCAGCGGCTAACGCCGCGCGCGCTGCTGGCCAGATGGTGGGCGTGGGTGATGGCGACCGCCAGCGCGTCGGCGGCATCGGGACCGACGATGGCCGCGCCCGGAAGCAGCCGCTGGACCATGGCATGGACCTGCGCCTTGTCGGCTCCGCCGGTACCGACCACCGCTTTCTTGACCAGCGTCGGAGCATATTCGCCAACCTCAATGCCTGCGCGGGCGGCGGTCATCAGCACGACACCTCGGGCCTGGCCGAGCTTGAGAGTCGACTGCGGGTTCTTGTTGACGAATACTTCTTCAACGGCCGCAGCGTCGGGCGCGTAATCGGTGAGCAGCGCTTCAACCTGCGATGCCAGGTGCGACAGGCGCTTGGGTAGAGAATCGGCCGCGCTCGTTTTGATCTGACCGTTGGCGATATGGGACAGCCGGTTCCCTTCCGCCCTGATCAGGCCCCAGCCGGTCGTGCCAAGGCCGGGGTCGAGGCCGAGGATGATCATGCGTTGCTGTCCGGACAGGCGGGCAATGCCCAGTCGATCGGCGGCAGCCCCCGGCTTTCGAGGAATTCGTTGGCCTTGGAGAAATGGCG
>CAMPIY010000218.1 GCA_946886645.1 uncultured Sphingomonas sp. | reverse complement strand
TCGCTGGTGTTCACCGCGGTCGACCTCCGCCGGCCAATGGCACGGCTGGGGAATAGTTTCACCTTCCCCAACGCCCAGCAGGGCGAGAACCGCAGTCAGGCCTTTTATTTCAGGCAGGACAATGCGGACGGTTCGAACGGCCTGCTCGGCCTGCCGATTACGACCCAGCTCGAAAGCCAATATGCGCGCTTCCTCGGCAGCGGATCGTCGATCCTGTTCCTGAAGCGCCAGGCGCGAATGTTCGACATGGCCGGCCGCCTCGACGCCGACCCGCGGGGAGCGGCCGACGACGCCTGCGTCGCCAGCTGCGTCGACTGGTACGGCAACGCCCGCCCCATCTTCATCGGCAACCGCGTATTCGCGCTGATGGGCTACGAACTGGTCGAAGGAAGGCAGCAACGGGGAGGTGCGATTAGCGAAGTAGCCCGCACCAACTTTGGGCCTCCCCCAAGGCCGCCTGTGCGCCGCTAGTTGCCCCAAACCCCCGTCCGCACTAAGCGGACGCGCGATGGCTGATAAGAACCAATCCCGCCGCAACCGGCCGGCGCTGGCGCTGCATGTGCCCGAGCCGCCGTTCCGGCCCGGCGACACGCCCGATTTTTCGTCGATCAAGGTCGCGGCCGCGGGTGAGGCGCCGCGCCCGGACGTGGCCGGCAAGGCGGAGGAGACGTTCCCGCTGTGCACCAGCCTGGTCCGCGTGCTCGACGATGCGGGCAATGCTGTCGGCCCGTGGGACCCGAAGCTCGACGCCGATACGCTGCGCAAGATGCTGAAGGACATGAAGACGGTTCGCGTCTTTGACGACCGCATGTATCGCGCCCAGCGGCAGGGCAAGACCAGCTTTTACATGAAGTGCACCGGGGAAGAGGCGATCGCCGTCTCTGCCGCCACCGCGATGGACCCGGAGGACATGCACTTCCCGACCTATCGCCAACAGGGCCTGCTGGTCGCGCGCGGCTATCCGCTGGTGACGATGATGTGCCAGATTTATTCGAACGCCGGCGACCCGCTGCACGGCCGCCAGCTGCCGATCATGTATTCAGACAAGAAGCACGGCTTTTTCTCGATCAGCGGCAACCTCGGCACCCAATATCCGCAGGCCGTCGGCTGGGCGATGGCGAGCGCGATCAAGGGCGACAGCCGGATCGCGATGGGCTGGATCGGCGATGGCGCGACGGCGGAAGGGGACTTCCACTCGGCGATGACGTTCGCGGCCGTTTACCAGGCGCCGGTCATTCTGGCGGTGGTCAACAACCAGTGGGCGATCTCGTCGTTCAGCGGCATCGCAGGCGCTGAGCAGGCGACCTTTGCCAGCCGGGCGATCGGCTATGGCATCGCCGGGCTTCGCGTCGACGGCAATGACGCGCTGGCGGTCTATGCCGCCGTCAAATGGGCGAGCGAGCGGGCGCGGACCAACAAGGGGCCGACGCTGATCGAGTTCTTCACCTATCGCGCCGAGGGCCATTCGACCTCCGACGACCCGACCGGCTACCGCGCTAAGGGCGAGGCGGAGGAATGGCCGCTGGGCGACCCGATCGCGCGGCTGAAGGCTCACCTTGTCGCGCTCGGCGAATGGGACGATCAACGCGACGCGGAGCTCGACAAGGAAATCGACGCCACCGTCCGCGCCGCCCAGAAGGAAGCCGAAGCCAAGGGCATCCTTCCCCAGCAGGGTTTCGACGACATCGGTTCAATGTTCGAGGACGTCTATTCCGACACGCCCTGGCACCTCGCGGAGCAGAAGGAAGCCGCACTCGACGAAGCCCGCGAATTCCTGGGGCGGGAGCCGTCATGACCACGCGCAACATGATCGAGGCGATCAACGACGCCCACCGCGTGATGATGGCGCGGGACGAGAACATCGTCGTCTATGGCGAGGACGTCGGCTATTTCGGCGGCGTGTTCCGCGCGACGGCCGGCCTGCAGAAGGAGTTCGGGAAGACCCGCGCCTTCGACGCGCCGATTTCGGAAGGCGGGATCGTCGGCACCGCGGTCGGCATGGCCGCTTATGGCCTGAAGCCCGTGATCGAAATCCAGTTCGCGGATTATATCTATCCCGGCTACGACCAGATCGTCAGCGAAGTCGCCAAGATGCGCTATCGCACCGCCGGCGAGTGGACCATGCCGATGGTCATCCGCTCCCCCTATGGCGGCGGCATTTTCGGCGGCCAGACGCACAGCCAAAGTCCTGAAGCGCTGTTCACCCATGTCGCGGGGATCAAGACGGTCATCCCGTCGAACCCCTATGACGCCAAAGGCCTGCTGATAGCCGCGATCGAAGATCCGGACCCCGTCCTCTTCTTCGAGCCGAAGCGCATCTACAACGGCCCGTTCGACGGCCATCATGACAAGCCCGTCAAACCCTGGTCGAAGCATGAGCTCTCCGAGGTTCCCGACGGGCACTACACGGTGCCGCTGGGCAAGGCGAAGGTGGTGCGCGAGGGCGAGGCACTGACCGTCCTGGCCTATGGCACGATGGTCCATGTCGCGCTGGCGGCAGTCGAAGAGAATGGGATCGACGCGGAGGTGATCGATCTTCGCACGCTCGTCCCGATCGACATCGAGACGATCGAGGAATCGGTCAAGAAGACAGGCCGCTGCCTGGTCGTCCAGGAAGCGACCAAGACCAGCGGCTTCGGGGCCGAGCTGGCCGCGCTAGTGCAGGAACGCTGTTTCTACCACCTCGAAGCCCCGGTCGAGCGCGTCACCGGTTGGGACACGCCCTATCCGCACGCCTATGAATGGGTCTATTTCCCGGGTCCCATTCGCATGAAAAACGCCTTGAAGAAGGTCCTCGAAGCATGAGCCTCTACCAGTTCAAGCTCCCCGACATCGGCGAAGGCATTGCCGAGGCGGAAATCGTCGCCTGGCACGTCAAGGTCGGCGATCGGGTCGAAGAGGACCAGCAGCTCGCCGACATGATGACCGACAAGGCGACGGTCGAAATGGAAA
>CAMPIY010000217.1 GCA_946886645.1 uncultured Sphingomonas sp. | reverse complement strand
CTGTTCGACGTCGACGATTACAAGGAGTTCGTCCGGGTCCAGGTCGAAGCGGCGATCCGCACCATCGGTTCGCGCTATCCCTACGACGATTTCGAGCATCTCGAGGTCACGCTTCGCGGCAACCATGATGAAGTCGGGGCCGAACTTCGCAAGGAACTGATTGCCCGCCTCGCGGTCGCCGGGATCACGATCGACGAATGCGGTTTCACCCATCTCGCCTATGCGACCGAGATCGCGGGCGCGATGCTCCGCCGCCAGCAGGCCCAGGCCGTCGTCGCCGCGCGCCAGACGCTGGTCCACGGCGCCGTCGGGATGGTCGAGATGGCGCTTGAGCAACTGAGCGAGAAGAATGTCGTCGAGCTGGACGATGAGCGCCGCGCGGCGATGGTGTCGAACCTGATGGTCGTCCTGTGCGGCGAGCGCGACACCCAGCCCGTCGTCAACACCGGCACGCTCTACCAATAGGGTCACGGGTGGTCGGCGAGCGCAAGGCTTACCCGCTCAGGGTCGATCCTGCCCTTTGGGCAGCGGTCGAGCGTTGCGCCACCGCCGACCTACGGTCGGTCAATGCCGAGGTTGAATGCCTGCTCCGCGAAGCGTTGAGGGCGAGGGGCGTCAAGCTGGGCGACCCGAAGCCGGCGCAGCGCGGACGGCCGCCGAAGGAGAAGTCGAGGTGAGCGATCGGCCAGAATGGTTCGCGCCAAAGCGATATGGGCTAGGCGCCGGTCTGCCGATTGCCTGGCAAGGTTGGGCGGTCATTGCGGCTTTTATTGCCGTGGTTGGAGTGGCTGCCTGGCTGTTCGGGAAGAATGATCCTCGCGGCCTTGCAATCGTGATTCCCGCCATAGCGGTTCTGCTCATTGTTTCCGCCAGGACAACCCGCGGCGGGTGGCGCTGGCGCTGGGGAGAAGAGGAATGACCATGAGCGTGTTGCTTGCCGCGCTGGTTGCTACAGCAGTTCCCTCCGAACGGCCGCTTAGTGCTGCCGGTCCGCTTGGGCCATTGTCGGGAACGCTGACCGACGCCGGAAAGGGCGCTCCGGTCATCCTCGTCATTCCAGGCTCCGGCCCCACTGATCGGGACGGAAACAATCCGCTTGGAGTGAAGGCCGCCCCGTACAGACTGCTTGCGGAGGCATTGGCCGCACGGGGCGTTTCGAGCGTGCGGATCGACAAGCGTGGCCTCTTCGAAAGCAAGAAAGCGGCAGCCGACCCCAACAAGGTGACCATTGCCGACTATGTTACCGACACGAACAATTGGGTCGCCAGCGTCCGGCACGCGACCGGGGCTAACTGCGTCTGGTTGCTCGGCCATAGCGAAGGCGGACTCATCGCGCTGACCGCGGCGCAACATCCGAAAGACATTTGCGGCGTGATCGCCGTGGCTGCCGTCGGCCGCCGCCTGGGGGACATCATGCGCCAGCAGCTGCGCGATAACCCCGCCAACGCGCCGATCCTGGAGCCGGCTTTGGCCACGATCGATTCGCTCGAGGCGGGCAAGCGGGTGGACAGCTCGACCTTGCCGGCTCCCCTACAGCCCTTGTTCGACGATGCGGTTCAGCCCTTCCTGATCGACCTGTTTTCCCAGGATCCCGCCCGGCTTGCCGCTGGACTGAAAGTGCCGCTGCTGATCGTGCAGGGAGACAAGGATATCCAAGTCACTGTCGAGGACGCCAAAGTCCTCGCTGCCGCCCAGCCCAAGGCAAAGCTGGCGATCCTTCCCGGCGTGAATCACGTCCTCAAGATTCCGCAGGGGGATGACCGGGTGGCCAACCTTGCTGCCTACGCCAATCCCGATTTGCCGATCGCGCCGTCAGCGGTCGATGCAATCGCCGATTTCGTAAAGCCCTAGCGCTTCTGGCCCGGCGCCTTGTGCTCCGGGCCGAGCGCATCGTCGATCAGTCGCGCCAGCCGGATGCCGCCCTCGACCACGTCCGTCCGGACTTCGGGAATAAGCTCGCGCACCTGTGCTTCCGTCAGCGTTGGCCGTTCCACCGGTCCCGCACCGCAGGGATCGCCGACCAGCGTCTTGTAGGCCAGGTCGCGGGCCTTCCCCCACATCTCGCGGCTCCAGTCTTCGACCGTTCCTGACGCGATCCGTTCGCGTTCGGCGGCGGGAATTTGCGCAAGGATCGCCGAAGGGCCCGAAGGCGGAGACGATATCGCCCGCTCGGCCAGCCAGCCATCCCAGATGCTGTGAAGATTGGCCCGTCCGCCGACGATTCCGTAGTTCGCGGCGACTCGGTTGCCACCCAGGTCCTGATGATCGCCGGCGTGCATCGGCTGATGGAGGTCGCCCATGAAGTGAACCAGCAGGGCCAGCGCCATCAGCCGTTCGCGCGTGGGAACCTTGGGGTCGGCCAGCAGCCGCGCGTTGCGTTCGATCTGGGCCGACACGCAATTGCCGTCCTTGCATGCCGACTTGAGGTCGAAGGGCTTGCAGACATCGACGTTCTGGTAATGCCAGCTATAGACATAGGCGAAGCGGTCGCCGAGCGGCTTGACGCAGTCCGCCCAAACGCTCGCCTGCTCGATCGTCCTGACCGGGCATTCCGGCGTTTCCAGCAAGCGGCCCTGCCGAAGCAGCGCCGCCAGCTGCCGCCGCGTATCGGGCCGCATCTGCTCCCACGCCACGCGCGCAACGCTCTCATGCCCATATTCCCAATAGGCATGGGCGGGCGAGGCGAAGGCAAGCAGAGCGACCATGCCGCAAAGCGCGGCGACAAAACGATTCGGCATGGGCGGTCCTTAGCCCAATTGTCACGACTGTTTAGGTGGGGATTTGCGCCCCCGGCGGTCGATTACGGACCGCCGCCGCCGTTCCGGATGATCGGATCCCACGACAGCTCGTCGCCGTTACCGTCAATGAAGTTCAATCGATAATGGAGGTCAGCCGGCCCGCCGATATTCTCATTGTCGATCGTCAGCCGCTCGGTCGTGCACCCCGTCAAGGTGACGCCGTTTG
>CAMPIY010000216.1 GCA_946886645.1 uncultured Sphingomonas sp. | reverse complement strand
AACCCGCGCCCGGCGGAATATTTTCAGGAACAGCCGTTCGGCCAAGTCCCGTCCTATCGGGATGACCAGGTCCAGCTGTTCGAAAGCGGGGCCATCCTGCTTCACCTGGCGATCGAGGACGAGCGCCTGCTCCCCTTTGATCGGAATCCACGGATGCGCAGCGTCGCCTGGATGATTGCCGCGCTCAACAGCATCGAGCCGATCATCCTCCAGCTGCTCGCCATCGACGTCTTCAACCGCGGCCAGGAGTGGACCAAGGAGCGGCGGCCGCAGGTCGTCGAGTTCCTGGAAGCGCGGCTTGGCAAATTGTCCGACGCGCTGGGCGACAAGGAGTGGTTCGAGGGGCGCTTCACCATCGGCGACCTGATGGTCGTCGCCGTGCTCCGCCAGCTTCGCCACACCGACATCGTCGCGAAATTCCCGAACCTTGCCGCACTGGTCGCGCGCGCCGAAGCAAGGCCGGCATTCCAACGCGCGCTGGCCGACCAGCTCGCCGTTTTCAAGGAGCATCAACCCGAACCCGAAGGAGAGGCAGCATGACCTATTTCGAAGGATTTGTCGTACCGGTCCCCGAGGCCAACAAGGACAGCTATACCAAGCATGCCGCGGAGGCCGCGCCGATCTTCCAGGACATCGGCGTCGCCCGTCATTTCGAGGCATGGGACAGCGACGTCCCCGAAGGCAAGGTCACCGACTTCCGCAAGGCGGTCGATGCCAAGCCTGACGAGAAGGTGGTCTTCTCCTGGTTCGAATATCCCGATCGCGCCACCCGCGATGCCGCAAACCAGAAGATGATGAGCGATCCCAGGATGCAGGAAATGGGCGCCAATATGCCATTCGACGGCAAGCGGATGATCATGGGCGGCTTCAATGCCATCGTCGAGGAAGGCAGCGAGCGGGGCGATTATACCGACGGCTTCGTCGTCCCCGTGCCGGAGGGCAATGTCGACGCCTACCGTGAAATGGCTGCGAAAATGGCCAAGGTCTTCCGCCAGCATGGCGCCAATCGGGTCGTCGAGGCGCTCTCCGACGATGTCGACCATGGCAAGGTCACCGATTTCTATCGCGCCGTGAAGGCCGAAGATGGCGAACAGGTCGTCTTCTCCTTCATCGAGTGGCCCGACAAGGACACGCGCGACAAGGCCTGGGCGGCAATCATGTCCGACGAGAGCCTGAAGCCTGAAGGCGAGATGCCCTTCAACGGCCAGCGCATGTTCTGGGGCGGCTTTGACCCGATCGTCGATACCGCCAAAAGCCGCGAGGCGGCCGAGGCCTGAGCGGCACGATCAGCTGAAGAAAGGAACGGACCATGTCCGAAGTGACAGACGCGCCTGCTCTTGCCGAGACCAGGGACGAGCCGCGCAAGCTCCAGGGAAGCCACATCTGGTATGAGCTGATGACCAGCGATCCGGACAGTGCGACGGTTTTCTATGGAAGGGTCGTTCCCGGCTGGACCATCGGCCAGCCGATCGGCGGCGAGCAGGATTATCGCATCATCGGGCGGAGCGACGGCGGCAGCGCCGGCGGCGTTCTCGCGCTGACCGATGATATGCGGCAGCACGGCGCCCGGCCGATCTGGATGGGCTACATCGGCGTCGACGACGTCGACGGCGCCGCTAGCCAGATCGAGGCCAAGGGCGGCAAGCTGTTGATGCCGGCCTTCGACATTCCGCAGGGCCGCATCGCGATGGCGGCGGACCCTCAGGGCAACCCCTTCTACATCATGAAGCCGATCCCGCCCGAGGGACAGCAAGATGCCCAAAGCGACGTCTTCTCGCCCGACCAGGCGGAACGGGTCAGCTGGAACGAGCTGAGCACCGCCGATCCGGGCGCCGCGCGGGTTTTCTATGGAGACCTGTTCGGCTGGTCCAGCGACGACTTCATGCCGATGGGCGAACTGGGCGAGTATCGCTTCTTCGATCACGGGAGCCTGCGCATCGGGGCGGTTAACGGCGTGATGCCGGGCGGCCATCCCGGGTGGCGCTATTACATCCGCGTCCCGTCGATTGCGAAGGCAGTCGAGGCCGTAAAGACGAGCGGTGGAACCATCAGCATGGGGCCGATGGAAGTTCCCGGCGGCGACATCATCCTGATCGGCAACGACCCCCAAGGCGCGGAATTCGCGCTGGTCGGCGGAAACTAGCTTCGAAGCGGCGCACGAGCCCGAAAAACAGAAGATGCAGGAGAGAGAAAATGGCTTCGAACAAGATGGTCACGGTGCTTTGGTATGACAATAACGAGGCGCGCAACGCCGCCGAATTCTATGCCCGGACCTTCCCCGAGAGCAGCGTCGAAGACGCATGGGATTCGCCCACCGACACGCCATCGGGGGATGCCGGGCAGGAAATCATCGTCAATTTCACCGTCTGCGGAGTACCCTTCTCCGGCCTCAACGGAGGCCCGACCTTCAAGCCCAATGAAGCCGTCAGCTTCCAGATCTTTACCGACAATCAGGCCGAAACAGATCGCCTGTGGAACGCGGTCGTCGACAATGGCGGCGAGGAAAGCGCCTGCGGTTGGTGCAAGGACAAGTGGGGTTATAGCTGGCAGATCACGCCCCGCGCGCTGATCGAGGCGGTGACCAGCAGCGATCGTGCCGCCGCCAAGCGGGCGATGGATGCAATGCTTCAGATGAAGAAGATCGACATCGCCAAGATCGAGGCCGCCTTCAAGGGCGAGACGGCGGATGCGTAAGCTCACCGGAGCGGTCTTCCAGTCGCTCGACGGCGTCATGCAGGCGCCGGGCGGGCCGGAAGAAGACCCGACCAGCAACTTCAAATATGGGGGGTGGTCGTTCCACTTCTGGGACGAGAGCCTGGAGAAGCCGTTCGGCGAAATCATCGATGCCGACTACGACCTGCTGCTTGGGCGCCGGACCTACGATATCTTCTCCGCCTATTGGCCGAACAACCAGGAGATGGAGATCGGCGCCAGGTTCCAGCGCATCAACAAATATGTGCTGACCCA
>CAMPIY010000215.1 GCA_946886645.1 uncultured Sphingomonas sp. | reverse complement strand
GCCATCGGGCGCCGCGCATCGGCCCAGGCCCGGGCGGCCGTATGGACCAGCGTCCAGGCGGTCGAACGGGCGGTCACCACGCTTTATGACCAGGTCACGGTCGACATTGCGGGCGACAAGAGCGCGCAGGTTCGCGTGGAACGGCAGGACCTCGACGAAATGCTCGGCAACCTCGTCGAGAATGCCGCCAAATATGGCGGTGGGCGGGTGTTCGTAACGGTCGAGCCGCCGGCAAACGGCAAGGTGGCGATCCTGATCGAGGATGACGGCCCGGGTATTCCCGCCGAGCGGCTGGCGGAGCTGTTCACCCGCGGAACCCGGCTCGACACCACCGGCAAACCCGGCACCGGCCTGGGCCTCGCCATCGTCCGCGACGTTGCGGAGATTTACGGCGGATCGGTCCAGCTGGAGCAGAGCGAAGACCTCGGCGGCCTTCTCGTCCGGCTGACCTTGCCCGCGGGCTAGACTCCGCCCTTCGTCGAAAAGCCGCTTGCGCCATGCGGGACCGCCGATAGGCTCCCGCGCGATTTCCTTTCCGGAGAAACCCTATGCGCCTTCGCCATGTCCTTCTTGTCAGCGTCATCCTTGCCGCCGGCCCCGCGCTTGCGGAAGCACCCAAATTCACGCCGTGGGGAGTCGATTTGACGGCTACCGACGCGACGATGAAGCCGGGCGACGATTTCTGGACTTATGTGAACGGCGCGTGGGACAAGCGCACGCAGATTGCATCCGACCGGACCTTCGTCGGTATCGACTCCGTCCTCAACGACCAGATCGACAAGGACGTCCGCTCGATCATCGAAGCGAAAGCCGCCGACCCCCAAGGGTCGGGGCAGCTCGGCCAGCAGATCGGCGACCTTTACGCCAGCTGGATGGACACAGCCACGATCGAGAAGCTCGGCACAGCACCGATCAAGCCGTACCTCGCCAAGATCGATGCCATATCGACCCGTGAGCAATTAGCAGACGCGTTCGGACAGGTCGGGATGCCTTCGCCGTTCGGCACTTTCATCGCGGCCAGCAACGACGACCCGACGCGCTATGCCGTCTATCTGGTGCAAAGCGGCCTCGGAATGCCGGGCCGGGATTATTACCTGCTGCCCGGGGCCAAGTACGACGCCTATCGCGCCGCCTACCTCGCTTATGTGACCCGCACGCAGGAGCTCGCCGGAATTCCCGATGCGGCGGCGAAGGCGAAACGGATCGTCGATCTCGAAACCGCAATCGCCAGGCTGCACTGGACGCCGGAACAGAGCCGCGACGCCAAGGCGACCAACAATCCGATGAAGCTGGCCGAGCTCCAGGACTATGCACCGGAAGTCGACTGGAAGGGCTACTATAAAGCGCTCGGCCTCGACGGGTCGCAGACCTTCATCGTCGCCCAAAAGACCGCCATTCGTGACGAGACAAAGCTGTTCGCGGCGACGCCGGTTTCGACCTGGAAGGAATGGCTCGCCTATCAATTCGTCAGCGACAGTTCGCCATATTTGCCCGCAACCTTCGACCAGGCCCGGTTCGATTTCTACTCGAAGACCCTGCGCGATGTCCCTGTCCAGCGCGACCGCTGGAAGCGCGGCGTCGACCTGGTCAATGGCGCGCTCGGCGAAGCGGTCGGCCAATTTTATGTCGCCGAACATTATCCACCGGAAAGCGACCGGCAGATGGGCGAACTGATCGCCAACATCCGCACTTCGCTGCATGACAAGATCAGCAATAGCGACTGGATGGACGCGGCGACGAAAAAGGAGGCGCTGGCCAAGCTGGCGAGCTTCGACCCGCGCACCGGCCATCCGAAGAAATATCTCGACTATTCGAAGCTGGAGGTGAAGCGCGGCGACCTGCTCGGCAACGTCATGCGCTCCAACCTCGTCGAGTGGCAGCGGCTGCTTGGCTATTTGCCCAACCCGGTCGACCGCGGCCTGTGGGGCATGACCCCGCAGACCAACAACGCTTACTACGACCCGTCGACCAACCAGATCACTTTCCCGGCCGCGATCCTGCAGCCGCCTTACTTCGATCCCAACGCCGATCCGGCCGCCAACTATGGCTCGATTGGTGCGACCATCGGTCATGAGATCGGCCACGGTTTCGACGACCAGGGGCGGCTGTACGATGCGACCGGCAAGCTCAACGACTGGTGGACCAAGGCGTCGGCCGATGCCTATGGCGCCAAGACCAGCAAGCTCGTCGCCCAATATGACAGCTACGAGCCGCTGCCCGGCACGCACATCAAGGGGCAGCTGACGCTCGGCGAGAATATCG
This sequence comes from uncultured Sphingomonas sp., assembly GCA_946886645.1. Next base: position 721 of record CAMPIY010000215.1, on the reverse strand, counting down.
GCGATCTCGCCGGTCTCGAAGTCGCCTATGACGCCTACCGCCGCTACGTCGCTACCCACGGCGAGCCGCCGGTGATCGGCGGTCTGACCGGGGACCAGCGCTTCTTCATTGCCTATGGCTACAGCTGGGAAACCAAATATCGCGACGGATATCTGCGCGGGATGCTTCTCACCAATCCCCACTCGCCGGCCAAATATCGGGTGAACGGCGTCGTCCGGAACATGGACGCCTGGTACAAGGCGTTCGACGTCAAGCCGGGCGACAAGATGTACCTGACGCCCGAGCAGCGCGTCCGAATCTGGTAGCGCTGGAATATCGGTCGCAGTCCGGCTAGGGGCGGCGGCGTGACCGCCACCGTCCACCAGCTTGGCGACAGCCGCGCCCCTTCGCTCGATCCGATGATCGCGCTGACCGCGGGCGACATGAACGCCGTCAACGCGGTCATCCTCGACCGGATGCAGTCGAAGGTCGCGCTGATCCCGGAACTGGCGGGTCATTTGATCGCGGGCGGCGGGAAGCGGATGCGGCCGATGCTGACGCTCGCGAGCGCTGCGCTGCTCGATTACCCCGGCACGCGCCACCATAAGCTGGCAGCCGCGGTCGAGTTCATTCACACCGCCACCCTGCTCCACGACGATGTCGTGGACGGGTCGGGCATGCGCCGGGGCAAGCGCACCGCCAACCTCATCTGGGGCAATCCGGCGAGCGTGCTGGTCGGCGA
>CAMPIY010000214.1 GCA_946886645.1 uncultured Sphingomonas sp. | reverse complement strand
ATTTGCCGGAGAATGACGTGGGCGAGCCCCAAATCCTGCCGTTCGACTGGGCCGATCCGTTCGACCTCGACCATCAGTTGACCGACGAAGAGCGCATGGTCCGCGACACCGCCCACGCCTATGCGCAGGACAAGCTGCAGCCGCGCGTCACGGAAGCCTACCTCAACGAGAATTTCGATCGCGAAATCCTGCGCGAAATGGGATCGCTTGGCCTCATTGGCGCAACTATTCCCGAGGAGTTCGGCGGCGCCGGCCTCGGTTATGTCAGCTACGGCCTGATCGCCCGCGAAGTGGAGCGGGTCGACAGCGGCTATCGCTCGGCCATGTCGGTGCAGAGCTCGCTCGTGATGCACCCGATCAATGCCTACGGCACCGATGAGCAGCGCCGGAAATATCTCCCCGGACTGGCGAAAGGCGAATTGGTCGGTTGCTTCGGCCTGACCGAACCCGACGCGGGCTCCGACCCGGGCGGAATGCGTACGCGCGCCGTGAAGACGCCGAATGGCTACAAGCTGTCCGGCTCGAAGATGTGGATCACCAATTCGCCGATCGCCGACGTCTTCGTCGTCTGGGCGAAGTCGGAGGCCCATGGCGGCGCGATCAAGGGCTTCGTCCTCGAGAAGGGTATGAAGGGCCTCAGCGCCCCCAAGATCAAGGAGAAGCTCTCGCTTCGCGCCTCGATCACCGGCGAGATTGTGATGGACGAGGTCGAGGTCGGCGAGGATGCGTTGCTTCCCAACGTCGAAGGCCTCAAGGGCCCGTTCGGCTGCCTCAACCGCGCCCGCTACGGCATCGGCTGGGGCTCGATGGGCGCGGCGGAAGCCTGCTACGCCGCCGCGCGCAGCTACACGCTCGACCGGAAGCAGTTCGGGCGCCCCCTCGCCTCCAACCAGATCGTCCAGCTGAAGCTCGCCAACATGCTGACCGAAATCACGCTCGGCCTGCAGGCGGCGCTGCGCGTCGGGCGTAGGATGGAGGAAGGCAAGCTGATCCCCGAGACGATCAGCCTCCTGAAGCGCAACAATTGCGGCAAGGCGCTGGATATCGCCCGGATCGCCCGCGACATGCACGGCGGTAACGGCATCAGCGCCGAGTTCCAGGTCATGCGTCACGCGGCGAACCTGGAGACGGTCAACACCTATGAAGGCACGCACGACGTCCATGCCCTGATCATGGGCCGGGCGATCACCGGCATTTCCGCTTTCTAGGGCGCCGATCCGCGATTATGTTCCCCCGCCGAAACGGGGGGACTTTATCATGCTGACCTGGATTATCCTTGGCGTCATCGTCCTGGCGCTGCTCTATGGTGTCGCTGTCTACAACCGCCTGGTCCGCCTTCGCGCGCTGGTGCGCGAAGCATTCAGCGGAATCACGGTACAGCTCCGCCGCCGCGCCGACCTGGTCCCGAACCTCGTCAGCACCGTGCAGGGCTATGCGACCCACGAGCGAGAGACACTCGATGCGGTGACCGCCCAGCGCACCGCGGCAACCAGCGCAGGCAGCGTCGCCGCCACCGCGCAGGCCGACGCCGCGATGACGGCGATGCTCGGCCGGCTGATGGCCGTCGCCGAGGCCTATCCGGACCTCAAAGCCGACGCGAATTTCCGCGAACTCCAGACCGAGCTCAGCGGTCTCGAAACCGAGCTTCAGTCCGCGCGCCGCTACTACAACGCCACCGCCCGCGACCTGAACACCCGCGTGGTCTCCTTCCCCGACATGTTCTTCGCCGGGCCCATGGGCTTCAGGGAAGAGCCTTATTATGAGGACGCAGACCCGGCGATCCAGAGCGCTCCCAAGGTCGATTTCAAGCCGGCCTAGATGCTGAGGCTCGCCTTAGCCGCACTGCTCGCGGCCGCGCTGCCCGCCGCTGCCCAGGCGGAGGAGCGGATCACCAGCTATTCAAGCGATGTCCGCATCCAGAAGGACGGCGCGCTCGACGTGACCGAGACGATCGAGGTCATCGCCGAGGGGGTCTCGATCCGCCACGGCATCTACCGCGACTTCCCGACGACGCGGCGGGTGATGGGCCAGCCCGGCAGCCATGTCGGCTTCAAGGTCCTCGACGTACGCCGCGACGGGGACGCCGAACCCTTCGCCATCGAAGGCATCAAGGGTGGCGTCCGTGTCCGCATCGGCTCGGCCGACAGCGACGTCGCCCCCGGCGCCCACCGTTATGTCATCCACTATCAGACCACGCGCCAGATCGGCCATTTCGAGGATTTCGACGAACTCTACTGGAACGCGACAGGCAATGATTGGAGCTTCCCCATCGCTCGGGCCGAAGTCAGGATCGCCTTGCCCTCCCCGTCCCGCTTCACGCGCAAGGCCAGTTACACCGGCCCCGCCGGCACCACCGGCAGCATGGCGCGGCTGATCTCGGAGGATTCGACCAGCATCACCTTTGCGACGACTGCACGGCTGGCTCCACATGAGGGAATGACGGTCGCCGTCGCTTGGCCGAAGGGCGTGGTCGACCCGCCCTCCGCCTCGTCACGCCTGATGGGGCAAATCGCCGACTGGCTCCCCTGGCTGTTCACGGCCGGCGGCCTCGTCTGGCTGCTTTCCTATTATGCTCGCACCTGGCTCCGCATCGGCCGCGACCCGCGCAAGGGAACGATCGTTCCGCTCTTCTCGCCGCCCGACAACCTGTCGCCTGCCGCGCTCCGCTACATTCTGAAGCGCAGCTTCGATAACCGCACGGTGGCCGCCGCGCTGGTCGCGCTCGGCGTCAAAGGCAATGTCCGCCTGGTCGAGGAAGACGGCGGCTTCTTCAGCGGCGACAAGAAAAGGATCGACAGGGCCAACGACGACACCGCTGGCCTCCCCGCCGAAGAGGCCAAGCTGTTCCACGGCCTGCTCGGGCTTCAGGATAGCCTGCTGCTCGAACAGGAAAACCACTCGATCTTTTCGTCGGCCCGCGAATCCGCGGAGGAAGCGCTGAAGGCGCAGTTCGGCGACCGCTACTACCATGAGAATTACGGCCCCAGCCTGATGGGCTGCGCGCGCTT
>CAMPIY010000213.1 GCA_946886645.1 uncultured Sphingomonas sp. | reverse complement strand
CCGCGCGGCGTGCCGCAGATCGAGGTCACGTTCGACATCGACGCGAACGGCATCGTCAACGTCCATGCCAAGGACAAGGGCACGGGCAAGGAGCAGCAGATCAAGATCCAGGCCTCAGGCGGCCTTTCGGACACCGACATCGAGCAGATGGTGAAGGATGCCGAGAATTTCGCCGAGGAGGACAAGAAGCGCCGCGAGGCGGCCGAGAGCAAGAACCAGGCGGAGAGCCTGATTCACTCGACCGAGCAGCAGCTGAAGGAGCATGGCGACAAGGTCGACGCCTCGCTGAAGGGCGAGATCGAGGCGGCCGTGGCCGAGGCCAAGACCGCCGTGGAAGGCGGCGATGCCGAGGCGATGAAGGCCAAGACCGACGCACTCGCGCAGGCTGCGATGAAGCTGGGCCAGGCGATCTATGAAAAGACGCAGGCTGCGCCGGGCGGCGAAGCCGGTGCGGAAAGCGCCGAGGCCACCGCCGAAGCGGCTCCGGACGAAGAAGTGGTCGACGCCGAATTTTCGGAAGTCGACGAAGACAAGAAGGCCTAAGAGGTCATGGCAATGGCGGCGCCGGCGAGTGAAATGTCGGCGCCGCTCGTCATGGGTGGGGATTGATGGCCACGGATTATTACGAGCTGCTCGGCGTTCCGCGGAATGCCGACGAGAGGACGATCAAGGCGGCGTATCGCAAGGCGGCGATGGACTGCCATCCCGATCGCCACGGCGGCTGCACCGACAAGGAAGCGCATTTCAAGGCGCTCAACGAGGCTTACGATTGCCTCAAGGACCCGCAGAAGCGCGCGGCCTACGACCGCTTCGGCCATGCGGCTTTCCAGAATGGGGGTGGCGCCGGCGGGCCGTTTGGCGGCGGTCAGGGCTTCGAAGGATTCTCCGATATTTTCTCGTCGATCTTCGGCGAATTCATGGACCCGCGTGCGCAGCAGGCGAGCGCGGCGCGAGGGTCGGACCTCCGCTACGATCTCGAGCTGACTCTGGAAGAGGCGTTCGCGGGTACCGAAAAGACGATCGCGATTCAGGCGCTTGCGGCTTGCGAGGCCTGCAATGCGTCGGGTTCCAGGGGTCATGCGGCGCCAGCGCGCTGCGGCACTTGCGGCGGCGTCGGTAAGGTGCGGGCTCAGCAGGGCTTCTTCGTCGTCGAGCGCGGTTGCCCCAGCTGCATGGGGTCGGGCGAAACGGTCGCCGATCCCTGCCATGCCTGCGACGGCGAAGGACGCGCTCTCCGGTCGCGCAAACTCAACGTCAATATCCCGGCGGGGGTCGATGAAGGCACCCGCATTCGTGTCGCCAACGAAGGCGAAGCCGGCGTCCGGGGCGCTTCGGCGGGCGACCTCTACCTGTTTGTTCACTTGAAGCGGCACGCGATCTTCCATCGCGAGGGGACGACGCTAATCGCCGAGGCGCCGATCACCTTCACGACGGCCGCGCTGGGCGGCTCGATCGCGATCCCGGGCATCGATGGCGAGCGGATCGAGATAAAGATCCCGGCCGGAATCCAGTCGGGCGAAACCATTCGCCAGCGCGGCGCGGGCATGAGCGTTCTCAACGGGCGCGGGCGAGGCGATTTGATGACCCGTATCCTGGTCGAAACTCCGACCAAGCTCAGCAAGGATCAGAAGGCGATTCTCGAACAATTCCGCGATACGGAAACGGGTGACGAGTGCCCGGCGAGCAAGGGTTTCTTCGGCCGGATCAAGAACGCACTAGGCGGCTAGGACTTCCAGCCCTGCCTGGCCATCCGCGCGACGAGGCGCTCGGCAAACAAATGCGCAACAGAGCGGCGTTCCGCCGAGCAGCGGCGCGGCTCGCCGTGATAGGCATGGACGGCCGCCACCGGCTTCCCGTCGATCCTTAGCGGCAACGTCATCGCCGCGGCGATTCTCGCTCCGGACAGCCTTTCGCGCGTGTCGTCGTCGGGAGCGCGGAAGCTCGCGCGAGCGATTTTTGCAGCGCTGATCTCGCCGACCATCGCGACCGGCTCCGCGTCCACATCGGCGAGGATCGTCGGCGCGGCCATTTTGGCGTCCACGTTCGACGGCAGCTGCACCTCTTTTCGGCCGGCCGATACGATCGTCGCGCCCTTGAGGTCAGTCAGGCCGAAGCGGTCGAAGCCGGTCAGCGCGCAAAGCTGGCGCATGGCCTGATCGGCGAGCTTCAACGGGTCGTCGCCGTCCAGCCGGTCGCTCATCGACCGGACCATGCCGATGCCGTCCGGAAGGCGCGGTTCGACCGCGAGCTCGGCTTCGATCAAATGGCTATTACCGTCGCGCCTGGCGCGGATATCGAGCGTTACTTCGCCCCATTGCACGCCGAAGTCGTGGACCTCGCTCTCGTCTTTCGAAAGCCAGGACATGCGGTTGCGGAGGCTATGGATGGCCTTGCTGCCGATCAGGTCGGCCAGCGGCTGACCGATAGCGTCGGCCGGGCGTTGCCCGCCGAGCATCGCGGCGTTGGCGCTGATCGCGGTCACCTGCCAGTCGGACCCGACCAGCAGCAATAGAGCGCAGGGCTGGATGCTAGTTTCCAAAGACCCGCTCGAAGATCGTGTCGACGCGCTTCAGATGATAGCCGAGGTCGAATAGCTCCTCTAGCTGCTTGTCCGACAGTTTTGCCGTCACCTCGGGATCGGCTTTCAACAGCTCGAGCAGCGACAAACGGCCGTCGCTCTCCCACACCTTCATCGCGTTGCGCTGGACCAATGCATAGCTGTCCTCCCGGCTGAGGCCCGCCTGGGTGAGGGCGAGAAGGACGCGCTGCGAGTGGACGAGGCCGCCCATCTTATCGAGGTTCTTCTGCATCCGCTCGGGATAGACCAGCAGCTTGTCGATCACGCCGGTCAGCCGGGCGAGAGCGAAATCGAGCGTGATGCAGGCGTCGGGACCGATGAACCGCTCGACGGACGAATGCGAAATGTCCCGCTCATGCCACAGAGCGACATTCTCCATCGCCGGGACGACAGCGGAGCGCACGACGCGGGCGAGGCCGGTGAGATTCTCGGTCAGCACCGGGTTGCGCTTGTGCGGCAT
>CAMPIY010000212.1 GCA_946886645.1 uncultured Sphingomonas sp. | reverse complement strand
CTCGATTGCCAGCTGCTGCTGTTCAACAACGAGATATACGGCCTGACCAAGGGCCAATATTCGCCGACCTCGCGGATCGGCACGCGCTCGCCTTCGACCCCGTTCGGCTCGGTCGACCGGCCTGTGAACCCCTGCTCCTATGCGTTGGGGTCGGGCGCCCGGTTCGTCGCTCGCGGCATCGACGTCCACAAGAACCTGGTCGATGTTCTCAAGGCCGCGCACGCCCACAAAGGCGCCAGCTTCGTCGAGATTTTCCAGAATTGCGTCGTCTATAACGACGATGTCTTCGCGCCCTTCACCGAAAAGGCGGTCGCCGCCGACAACCAGATCTGGCTCAAATCCGGCGAGAAGATGCTGTTCGCCAACGGCGACAAAGGTCTCGCGCTCGATCGTGAGTCGCTAATGCTCAAGATCGTCGCTGGTGACGATCCCAACGTCATCGTCCACGATCCCAAGAATCGCGCGGTTGCCTATATGCTGGTCGAAATGCCGCTATCGGCGGGCTTCCCGATGGCGCTCGGCGTCATTTACGAGAACCCCGCCCCGACGTTCGACAGCGCCGTAATCGAGCAGAACAGCGCGGCGTCGCAGGGCAAGAAGGCCGATCTGCAAGCTTTGGTCAGCAAGGGCCAGACCTGGATGGTCGAAAAGGAACCGCGTGCCGAATAGGCTGTTGGGCCGGCTTAAGGAGAAACGGAAAATGGCGGACGTGAAGCTGGCCGAAAAGCCGAAGAAGAAAAAGAAGAAGGCTGCAAAGCCGGCCAAGCTCGCGGCCGCGCCCAAAGCCGCAAAGAAGTCGAAGAATGGCAAGGCCAAGGACGGCTTCGACACGCTGAAGAAGCTGGCCGATCATCCGCTGGTCGCTGATCTGCTGGCAGTCGGTGCGATGGCGGCCGTCGCCGCGATCGCCGAGCAGGGCTTTTCGGGCAAGAGCAAGGGCAAGACGAGCGGTTCGTCGAGGGCCGTGAAGGATGCGGGCAAGGCTGCTGCCGCCGCGATCGGCAAGCGGCTGATCACCGAGTTCGAGGAAGTGAAGAAGGCCGGGAAGCCTACGACCTCAAAATCGTAAGCCGCGCGCGGCCTACGTCGCGGGTTGCTTCGACGGTCCAGCCATCGGGCGGCGTCACCGCATCGCCGCGATGAGTCTCGACCGCCATCCACCCGCCGGCGGGCAGCCAGCCGGATTTCGCGACCGCATCGGCAACCGCGGTTCCTGAACCGGGCTCGTAAGGCGGATCGGCGAAGACCAGGTCGAACGGATGGCTCTTGGGGAGATCGCTTGCCGAGATGCTGCGTATCGCGACCCTGCTGGCAGCCTCGAACGCCGCGACGTTGGCCTCGATCGCCTTCAGGGCCGCGCGATCGATTTCGACGAAGGTCGCATGTCCAGCGCCGCGCGAAAGCGCCTCCAGGCCCAGGGCACCGCTGCCGGCGTACAGATCCGCAACGCGCAGTTCGTCAAAGCCGCCGAGCCTGCTGGCCAGCATCGAGAAAAGCGTCTCGCGGGTCCGGTCCGCCGTCGGCCGGGTTTCCAGCCCCGCCGGTGCAACCAGCTTTCGTCCCCGCCATTCCCCCGCGACGATTCTCATTTGAGTGTCTGGCGGAAACGGAATAGCGCCTCGCGCTGGATTTCGCCGACATCGCCGGGCTGCATCCCCTCGACCGTGAAAGGCCCGTAGCTGATCCGGATTAGTCGCGAGACCTGGAGGCCAAGGTAAGCCAGCACGCGCCGAACCTCGCGGTTTTTGCCTTCGGTCAGCGCCATTTCGATCCAGCAGTTGCGGCCGGTCCGCCGCTCCAGGTTCGCATCGATCGATCCGTAGCGGACACCTTCGATCGTCACACCTTCGGAAAGATCTTCGAGCTGGTCCTGCGTCACATCGCCGAACGCACGTGCCCGGTAGCGCCGGACCACGCCGGTCTTCGGCAGCTCCAGCTGCCGCTTCAACTCACCATCGTTGGTGAGCAGCAGCAGCCCCTCGGTCATATAGTCGAGCCGCCCAACCGGCATCAGGCGCGGCAGGCCTGGCGGCAGCTTGTCGTAGATCGTCGGCCGCCCCTTGGGATCGCGGGCCGCGGTCAATGCTCCGGCCGGCTTGTAGAACAGGAACAGGCGGGCCGCGGCGGGTGGCTTCACCGGCTTCCCGTCGACCGTGACGCCCTGGAGGTTCTCAAGAAGCGTCGCCGGCGTCGTCAGCTTCTCGCCGTTGAGGGCAATTCGACCCTCGGCGATCATCCGCTCGATGTCCCGACGCGAGGCAATGCCTGCTCGTGCCAGCAGCTTGGCAATCCGCTGCGGCCCTTCCTCCCGCGCCGGTCCCGGCTTCGGCCCGCGCGGCTTTTGAGGCGTGCCGGGAGGACGGCGCGACGGGTGCGGCACTTGGGCACGCTTCGTTCGTTGCGGGGGCGAAGGCTTTTTCATACGGGGTGCGGATGCTGTTCGGGAAACGCAATCGGATCGTCAACCGAATCCTCATCGTCGAGGACGAGCCGCTGACCGCGTTCGACAATGAAACGATGATCGCCGACGCCGGCTACGAAGTCGTCGCAACGCTCGATCGCTACTCCGACGCGCTCCAAACGCTCGACAGGGAGAAGGTCGATTTAATTCTCTGCGATGTCCGCCTGACCGGCGAGCGCAGCGGCATCGACCTCGCCAGGATTGCGAAGGAGCGCGGCATCCCGGTGCTGTTTTCGACGGGGCTCGCACCGGACAATGCGGCGGAGCTGGTCGTGGGCTGCCTGATGAAACCCTACACGGAACGGACGCTGAGAGCGGCGCTCAAGGCTGTCGAGCAGCATCTGGCAGGCGAGAAGACGAAGCCGCCGAAGGGGCTGATCCTCTACGAGAAAGCCGAAAGCTAAAGCGCGGCTTCGACCTTGCGGTGGAAGTCGGCGATGCCATGCTCCAGCGTGCCGAGAATGACTTCGTTGATCTGCCCGGAGGCAAGACCGCGATGACAGAGCGCGGCGGCATGGAAATCCTCGTCGCCGAACGTCCCGCCGTCCAGCAGGTCCCAGCTGCGCTGCCAATGCGCCTC
>CAMPIY010000211.1 GCA_946886645.1 uncultured Sphingomonas sp. | reverse complement strand
ACACGCGCCAGCGGACGACCGACCTGCTGACGCAAATGGCGGTGACGGTGCAGGGCTACCTCGCGCTCGACCTGGTCAAGAAGAACAATGTCGAGCTGGTGAAGGGCGTCGATCGCGCCTCGACCACGACCGTCTCCGCGCTTCGCACCGCAGTGACCGTCGCCCAGGCGATGACCAACCAGCGCTTGGTGCTGGAGCAGGTCAACGCGCTCAACACGACCACGGCGGGGATGATCGACACCACCGGCGAATTGCTCCGCACTCAGACGGGCGCGATCCACGAGCAGGCCGCTTCGTCGACCATCCCGCTGGAAACGCTGCAGCGCGCCTTCCAGAACATCTACGACACGATGGACCAGATCGACACGTTCAAGCTCCAGGCGCTCGCCAATATGAAGCAGACGGTCGACACGCTGGGCAACGAGGTCGAGAAGTCGAAGGGCTACATCGCGCGTGCCGAGGGCGTCGCCCAGGGCAAGCTTGAGAATGCCAGCTCGCCGTTCGAGGCGATCGAGCGAAAATGACGACCGAAAAAGCCGATCTTGCCATTGCCCGCGCCGACCGCGTCATGCGCCAGCTCGATGAGCGGGACGGCGCTGCGCGGGCGGCTGCGCGGCGGGAACGGCAGCGGCTGAATGCAGGGCTTGGCCGGACGTTCGGCCGGATCGGCATGGCCCTTCTCGCCATCAGTATCGTTACGATTATTATCGGCCTCATCACGCCGATCGGCATGTTCGGTTTCCTGGCGGCGGTTGGGCTGGCAATCGGCGTTGCGGCGCTCCTGGTTGTCTCCAGCAAGCGCCAGATCGAAGCGCCAAACGTTTCTCCAGACCTGCCCAACGGCCAGATGGTCCAGCGGTTCGACAGCTATCTGTTCCGGACCCGCCGAGCCCTCCCCGCACCGGCGCAAAATGAGGTAGACCAGCTGTCCGCGATGCTCCCGCCGTTTCGCCAGACGCTGGAACGGGTCGGCGACGGCGATCCCAATGCGCAAGATGCCCGGCGACTGATGTCGACTCACCTGCCTGGCCTGATCGACCGCTATCTTCACGTGCCGCAAGCCTATCGCGGCGAGCGCGACGGTGAAGATGTCAGCGTTGACGAGCGGCTGGTCGAGGCGCTTGCCGCGGGTCGTGTGGCTTTGACGGAGATTTCGGAGAAGCTGGCCCGCGCCGACATGGCTGCGTTCGAGACGCAAGGCCGCTTCATCCAGTCGCGCTACAAGGATGAAGCGCTCGGCGACTAGCCGACGACGCCCGCCGCCTTCAGCCGCTCAAGCTCCGCTTCATCAACCCATTCGCGCAGCAAATCGCCATGCTCTCCGAGCGCCGGAGGCGGCAAAGGAGCGTCACTACGCTCTCCATCTAGGCGGATCGGGCTACCAACCATCGGCACATCGCCCAACGCGCCGCCACCTGCGCTGATCCGCGCTCCGCGATGCACGGCCTGCGGGTCAGCCAGCGCCTGGCTGATCGTGTTAATAGGACCTGCGGGAATGCTGGCCTTCTCCAATAGGTCCAGCCAGTCGGCGGCAGGCTTCGTCGCCACGATCTCGGCGATCATCGGCACTAGCTGGCCCCTTGCGGCCACTCGCGCCGCGTTGGTCGCGAACGTTGGGTCGTCGGCCCATTCCGCGTGGCCAAGAATGTTGGCCAGCTTGGCGAACTGCCGGTCGTTGCCGACCGCGATGATGATCGGCTTATCGGCAGCCTGAAACGGCTGATAGGGCACGATGTTGGGATGGCCCGATCCGAGCCGCTTCGGATCAACGCCGCTTATCAGCGAGTTCGACGCCTGGTTGGCGAGCATGGCGAGTTGGGTGTCAAGCAACGCCATGTCGATCGTCGCGCCCTCGCCCGTCTGCTCGCGGCGATAGAGGGCCGCGACGATCGCGTTGGACGTGTACATGCCAGTAAACAGGTCAGCGACCGCGACGCCAACCTTCATCGGCCCACCGCCCGGTTCGCCGTCGGGAACACCGGTCAGGCTCATCAGCCCACCCATCCCCTGGATGATATAGTCGTAGCCCGCCCGCTGGGCGTAAGGCCCGTCCTGCCCGAAGCCGGTAATCGATGCGTAGATCAGGCGGGGATAAGCGGCGCGCAGACTTTCGGCATCGAGCCCGAAATTTTTGAGCCCGCCGACCTTGAAATTCTCGACGACCACGTCGGCATCCGCCGCCATCCGGCGCACCAGCGCCGCGCCTTCTTCGGTCGCGAAATCGATTGCGACCGACCGCTTGCCGCGATTGGCGGCGAGGAAATAAGCAGCGACCTTCTGATCCTCATGCTCCAGCCAGGGCGGTCCCCAGTGGCGCGTATCGTCTCCCTCGCCCGGCCGCTCGACCTTGATCACGTCCGCACCCAGGTCGGCCAGCAATTGCGTCGCCCAAGGGCCGGCCAGCACCCGGCTAAGGTCCAGGACCCTGACCCCCTCCAGCGGCTTCACGCGCGGCGGCTCCAGGGTTTGCGGTCGGCGAGAATCGCTTGGGCGGCATTATGGCCCGGCGCACCGGTGACACCGCCGCCCGGGTGCGCTCCCGATCCGCACAGGTAAAGGCCGGGAAGCGGCATCCGATAGTCGGCCGCGCCGATCATCGGCCGCGCGCTGAACAGCTGGTCGAGGCCCATCTTGCCGTGGAAAATATCGCCGCCGATCAGCCCGAAACGCCGCTCAAGGTCGAGCGGCGAATGGATCTGCCGCGCGATGACCGACTTGGCGAAGCCCGGCGCGTGGGAGTCGACCGTGGCGATGATCGTGTCCGCCGCCTTCTCCCGCTCATCGTCCCAAGAACGCCCGTCAGGCAGCTTGTACCGGAAATGCTGGCAGAAGAGCGAAGCGACATGCTTGCCCTTGGGCGCGAGGCTCAGGTCGAGCGTCGACGGTATCAGCATCTCGATCACCGGCTTCGACGACCAGCCATTGAGCGCCGCGTCGGCATGGGCGCGGTGCATATAATCCATGCTCGGCGCCATGATGATGCCGGCGGTCAGATGGTCGCCCCGCCCCGGCAGCGAGGTGAAATTGGGCAGCTTGTCGAGCGCAACATTCATCCGGAACGTCGCACTCTCGCATCCCC
>CAMPIY010000210.1 GCA_946886645.1 uncultured Sphingomonas sp. | reverse complement strand
GCGCGAAATACGGGCATTGGCGAGAATGGGGATCGCCGATCCCTATGCGGGGGAAATTTAGTGGCGACGCGCAGCGACGACGACGGCGGTTCGCGATTATGGCGCGGGATGCGCGCATTGCTGTTCGGAGAGGACAGCGAAGCGACGCTCCGCGACCAAATCGAGGATGCGATCGACGAGGCCGAGGACGAACCGATCAAGCGCGGCGACCTCAGCCCCATCGAGCGGCAGATGCTGCGCAACCTGCTGCATTTCGGCGATCGCAGCGTCGGCGAGATCGCGGTCACGCGCGGCGACATTGTGTCAGTCCCGGCGACGATCGGCTTCGAGGGTCTGGTCGCCGCCTTCGCCGACGCCGAGCACAGCCGCTTGCCCGTAACCGGCGAAGATCTCGACGAGGTCATCGGCATGATTCACATCAAGGACGTCTTCAAGGCTCAGGAGGATTCGGCGCGGCCGCGAACCGTCGAAGGCCTGCTTCGCGCGCCATTGTTCGTTCCGGAGTCCATGGGTGTGCTGGACCTGCTCGCGCGGATGCGGACCGAGCGGGTTCACCTGGCCATCGTCGTCGACGAGTTTGGCGGGACCGAGGGGCTGGTGACGATCGAGGACGTAGTCGAGGAGATCGTCGGCGAGATCGAGGACGAGCATGACGAGCAGGTCGCCGGGATGCTCAAGCCGCTGGATGACGGCCTGTGGGAAGCCGACGCCCGCGTCGAGCTGGACGAGGTCGCCCGCGACATCGATGCGCGCCTGATCGCCGAAGATGACGAGGTCGACACGCTGGGCGGTCTGGCATTCCTGCTGGCAGGAAGAATCATGCAGCCCGGCGAGTCCGTCGAGCATCCGTCGGGCTGGAGATTCGAGAGTATCGAAGCCGATTCCCGCCGCATGATCCGGCTTCGTTTGCATGCGCCCGAGCCGGAACCGAGTGACCCGCCCCCCAACGATTAGGCCGTCCTTGCTGGCGGTGCGCCTGCGGGGATGAGGGGCGAGCGTGCCGGCCCCTCGACTTCGCTCGACGCGAACGGATATGGGTCGGCGATGTTGTTTCTGATCGCGCTCGCCCTGGGCGCTGCTTCTGCATTCTCTTTCCAGCCGGTCGGGTGGTGGCCGCTGATGATCGTTGCCATCGCCGCTCTGTGCGAGTTGATCGCCCGATCAAGGTCTCTGAAACAGTCGCTGGCAATCGGCTGGGGCTTCGGCGTCGGCCAGTTCTGCATCGGCCTCAACTGGATCGCGACCGCTTTCACCTTCCAGGCGGCGATGCCGGCCTGGCTCGGCTGGATCGCGGTAGTGCTGCTGTCGCTCTATCTCGCGGTCTATCCGATGGTGGCGGCGGGATTGGCGTGGCGGTTCGGCAACAAGAACAAGCTGGCGCTAGTTCTGGCCCTCGCCGGAAGCTGGGCCATCACCGAATGGCTCCGCGCCACCATGTTCACCGGCTTCGCCTGGAACCCGATCGGTGTGACGCTGGTCGACACGCCGCTCATCGGCGCCACACGCCTGATCGGGACCTATGGGCTTAGCGCCCTGGTGGCCCTGTTTGGCGGAGCGCTATGGATGGCCATTCACCGCCGATGGAAGGCGCCGGTGGCGATCGTCGTGGCGGCGGTGCTGCTCGCCACATTTCCGCCGACTTCACCCGCTCCATTCCATGCGCCTCCGCTCAAATCGGCGAACGGGGAGGATATCGGGGGCATGATACAGATGCGCCCGATCCGTATCGTCCAGCCGAATATCGGGCAGCAGGACAAGTGGCGCCCGGGCTTCGACCAAATCGCGGCGGAACGCCTTCGCGCGCTGTCGGTTCGCGGGCCGCAGCAATCGCATCTGCTGTTCTGGCCCGAAGCGGCCGTTACCCAGCCGCTGGTCGACGAGCGGGCCGGTGCCGATCCGCTGGTGACGGCCGAACGGCAGCGCGCCGTCCGAGCCCTGCCCCCGCAGGAACTGCTCGTCACCGGCGGCCTCGGTCTGTTGTCGACCGACGGCCAGACGGTGACTGGCGCCACCAACAGCGTGTTCGTCCTGACGCCGGGCGGTTCGATTGCGGGCCGGTACGACAAGGCGCACCTCGTCCCCTATGGCGAATATCTGCCGATGCGGCCGCTGCTGAGTGCGATCGGCCTGTCACGGCTGGCGCCCGGCGACCTGGATTTCCGGCCGGGCCCCGGTCCGCGCAGCCTGCAACTGCCGGGGACCTGGGGACGAATGGGCCTCCAGCTTTGCTATGAGATCATCTTCTCCGGCGAAGTCGTCGACCGCGCCAACCGGCCCGACTTCATCTTCAACCCTTCGAACGACGCCTGGTTCGGCCGTTGGGGGCCGCCGCAGCATCTTGCCCAAGCGCGGCTACGGGCGACGGAGGAAGGGCTGCCGGTCATCCGCTCGACTCCGACCGGCATCAGCGCGCTGATCGACGCCGACGGCCGGATCGTCCAATCGCTGCCCTGGCGGACCGCGGGAGTCATCGATGCTGCCCTGCCCGATCCGCGTCAGCCGACCCTCTTCGCCCGGGTCGGCAACGCCATCCCGTTGGCGCTTGGCTTCATCCTACTCATCGTTGCGATTGCGCTGGACCGCCGTGGTCGCTACAGCGCGATATAACGAATCCTTTATATCTAGTTTTTCGCAGATTTCAGCCAAGGAATCCTCTTAGCTCATGCGCAGCTCATTTCTCTTCACCTCCGAATCGGTTTCCGAAGGCCATCCCGACAAGGTCGCCGATCAGATCAGCGACGCCATCGTCGACCTGTTCCTGTCGAAGGACCCCGAGGCGCGAGTCGCCTGCGAGACGATGACCACCACGCAGAAGGTCGTGCTGGCCGGCGAAATCCGCGGCCGCGGGATCATGGACGAAGAGGGCAATTGGGCGCCCGGCGTTCCCGAGGAAATCGAGCAGGCGGCGCGCGATACGGTCCGCCGCATCGGCTATGAGCAGGAAGGCTTCCACTGGGAAACGTTCGATTTCTCCAACAACCTCCACCCGCAGTCGGCGCATATCGCGCAGGGCGTGGACGCCAGCGGCAACAAGGACGAAGGCGCGGGCGACCAGGGCATCATGTTCGGCTTCGCCTGCGACGAGACGCCCGACC
>CAMPIY010000209.1 GCA_946886645.1 uncultured Sphingomonas sp. | reverse complement strand
TTGCCTAGCATGTCTCGTCTCCTCCTGGACCGCTGAAAAACGATCGGCCGGGAGGGGCCGTTCCTCGCCTCGACCAGCCTAACCGGCGAGGCGGCGCAGCATTTCTTCCCAGATGGGCACCTGGCCGTGGAAGCCGTCGACCAGAACCCGCTCGTCGAGGCCGTGAGCTCCCTCAGCTTCGCCGACGATGCCCCACAGGCCACCGAAACCATAGACCGGGATGCCGGCATGGCGCAGCCAGGCGCCATCGGTTGCGCCCGCCGACATGAACGGGATCAGCGGCGCGTCCTTGAATCGCGTGGCGAGCGCGGCCTTGTAGGCAGCGGTCACATCGTCGCGAAGCGGGGTCGGGTCCGATTCCTGCGACGTGACGCCGGTCGTCACAGTCACATCCGGACCGGCCAGCTGTTGCAGCTGCTGGCGAACCGCCTCGATCTTCACGCCCGGGAATATGCGGCAATTGACATTGGCCTCCGCCTTTTGCGGAAGGGCGTTGGGTGCATGCCCGCCGCTCAGCATCGTCGCGACGCACCGCGTCCTGGTGTAGCCGGGATCGTTGGCCTCCAGCAGGTCCGCCGTTTCCCGGTCGGTCGGGTCGGCCAGCCATTTCTTGACCAGCTCGCCATAGATGCCCCCATCCTTGGCGGCGGCCAGTTCATAGGCAGCGCGGCTGGCGTCGTTGATCATCGGCGGGAAGCGATGCCGTTCGATCGCGATCAGGGCATGCGCCAGCGCAGTGATGGCATTGTCCGGGCGCGGGGCGCTGCTGTGCCCGCCACGGTTGGTGGCGACCAGCTTGTAATCGGCATAGGTCTTCTCGGCGATCTGCATGTAATAGCCTTCGACCCGGCCATCCTTGAACAGCGCTCCGCCGCCGGCATCGCCGTTCAGCGCATATTCGGCGTCGATGAGGCTTCGCCATTCGGTTGCGGCGCGGCGGGCGCCGTTGCCTCCGACCTCCTCGTCGCCCGTGAACATGACGACGATGTCCCGGGTCGGCTGGAACCCCGCGGCCTTCAGATTTTGCAGGGCAAGCAGGATGCCGGTCAGCGCCGCCTTGTTGTCGTTGGTGCCCCGGCCCAGATAATAGCCCTTCTCCTCGCGGAACTCGAACGGCGGGTTCTTCCAGTCGTCCGCCTTCGCATCGACCACATCCATGTGCGCCATCAGCAGGATCGGCTTCTTGCCCGACGGCTTGTCCGACTTCCAGCGGGCGATGATGGTCTGGGTGTTGTCATGGTCCTTGACGATGCTGGTCATGCCCGCCTTGCGGAACTCGGCGGAAAGCAATGCCGTCATCTTCTTGAACTCGGCCGGGCGGCCGTAGACCGTAGGGATTTCGACGATCTTCTCGAACAGGGCGCGCTCCTCGGCGCGGCGGGAGTCCGGCGCCTGGGCCAAAGAGGTTCCGGAAAGTGCCAGGAGCGAGGCGGCGAAGAGCTTGCGCATGATGTTCCCCCTTTTCGATTGGCCACGCTAGCGGCGGGGAAGGAACGGTCAATCCTCGTGAAGCCCGTGCCCTTCGCCGAGATAGCCGGCGCTCTGCATTTCCTCGAGGCGGCTGACGGTGCGCTGGAATTCGAAATTGCCGTCGCCTGCCGGGTAGAGGTCTTCGGGCTCCGCATCGGCCGCGGCAAGTAGCTTGACCCGATGTTCGTAGAGCGCGTCGATGAGCGTCACGAACCGCGCCGCCTCGTTGCGCATCTCGCGCGTCATGATGGGGATGCCGACGATGATCACGGTGTGATAGCGACGAGCAATGGCAAGATAGTCGGCCGCCCCACGCGGCTCGCCGCACAACCGCTTGAACGAGAAGACGGCGACGCCCTTAAGACCCTTCGGAACATGCAGGGTCCGTCCGCCGCCGACGTCCAGTTCCTCCGACGGCACATTGGCGCTGTCCTCGACCGGATAGTCGGTCAGGCGGAAGAAGGCTTCGCGCAGCTTTTCGGTCGCTTCCGGCCCGTTGGGCACCAGCCATGTGTCGAGGCCCTGCAACCGGTCGAGCCGGTAATCGACCGGCCCGTTGAGGGGCAGCACCTTCATCCGGGTTTCGATCAGATTGATGAAGGGCAGGAACAGCTGCCGGTTGAGCCCGTCCTTGTAGAGGTCGGACGGGGGCCGGTTGGAGGTCGTAACGATCCCGACCCCGCCATCGAGCAGGGCGGTGAACAGCCGGCTCATAATCATCGCGTCGGCCGGGTTGGTGACCATCATTTCGTCGAAGGCGAGGAAGCGGAGCTCCCCGGCGATGTCGGCCGCGACGCGAAGGACCGGATCGCCCTCCTCGTCCCTGCGGGCCTCGCGCAATCGTTGGTGCACCTCCAGCATGAAGGCGTGGAAATGGGTGCGGCGTTTCGGCTCGACGTCGATCGCGTCGAAGGCCAGGTCCATCAGCATCGACTTCCCGCGCCCCACTCCGCCCCACAGATAGACGCCCGAAAGCGCCGGCGTCTCGCGGCCGAACAGTCGGCTAAGGAAGCCGGTTCGAGTGTGCCCGAGCTCGGCGGCGAAGCGGTCGATGGCCTGGGCGGCGCGTTCCTGATCGGGATCGGGTTTCAGCTCCCCCGCCGCGACCAGCGCGGCGTAGCGCTCAGCGACGGGCCCCATCGTCGTCCGTCGCGGGCGAGTTGGGGCGCGTGACCCGCTTCAGCGTCCCGGTAAAGGCGTAGCAAATCTCGCCCTCCTGCTCGCAATGGCCCTCGAAGAAGACGAGGCCGCCCCGGGTTTGCTTCAGGAGATGGACATGAGCGTCGAGCGGAACCCCGATCCGCCCCCGCGCCACGAAGCGCGTGTGGCAGTCGAGCGTGACGTAATGGCCTTCCGCCATCCCGGCACAGCGGCCGCCGGCGAACAGGCTCATGTCGATGAAGCTCATCACCGCGCCGCCGTGGATCGAGCCGCCCATATTCTGGTGCGCTTCTTCCGGGAAC
This sequence comes from uncultured Sphingomonas sp., assembly GCA_946886645.1. The sequence continues at coordinate 193 of CAMPIY010000209.1, read as the reverse complement.
ATGCGGGTCAGCGCGCGGCTTGGGCCGTCGGGCTTGAACAGCAGCCGCCCCGTCTGCGCCGCGAAGCTCCCGCGCGGGAAATCGCCCCAGCTGTACCAGCCTTCATGATCCGGGTCGGGCCGCGCTCCGTTGGGCAGCCCCTCCGGCAGGTCGCTCAAGCCGCCCTCTCGGCCACCAGCTTCTTGGTCTCGGC
>CAMPIY010000208.1 GCA_946886645.1 uncultured Sphingomonas sp. | reverse complement strand
GGTCCGACCAGGGCCGAGCGCGCCGCGGCCGCGAAGAAGGCCGCCGACAAGAAAAAGGCGGCCGAAAAGCTGGCGGCCGAGAAGAAGGCGAAGGAGGAAGCCGAAAAGCTCGGCGTTCCGGGCACGAACTGGGTGCAACTCGCCGGCGGGTCGCACCAGGATCGGATGGGCACGGAATATAAGCGGTTGTCAGCCAAGGCCGGCAAGCTGCTGAAGTCCCGCTCCGGCTATGTGACCGAAGGCAAGGACTATTTCCGCCTGCTGGTCGGGCCGTTCGACAGCAAGGGCGATGCGCAGGACTTCGTGAACAAACTTGCCAAGGAAGGCGTCGACGGCTTTAGCTGGACGCGCACTCCGGCCAAGATCAAGATCGAGAAAATCTCCTCAAGATGACGCTTCCCAAGGCCCTCGCCGCGGACCCGACAAAATCCCGCGGCCGGGCCTTCAGCGAGGACGATCGCGGGCCGCGGGGTCCGCGCGATGCCTTCCAGCGCGACCGCGACCGGATCGTCCATTCGGTTGCCTTTCGCCGGCTTCGCCACAAGACACAGGTATTCGTGGCGCCCGATGGCGATCATTTCCGGGTTCGCCTTACGCACTCGATCGAGGTGGCGCAGATCGGGCGGACGATGGCCCGGGCGCTTGGGCTCAACGAAGATTTGACCGAGGCGCTGTGCCTCGCCCACGATCTGGGCCACCCGCCGTTCGGTCATGGCGGCGAGGATGCGCTGAGCGAAAGCCTCGCCGATGCCGGCGGGTTCGACCATAATGGCCATACGCTGCGCCTCGTGACTGCGCTCGAAAATCCCTATCCGGCATTCGACGGGCTGAACCTTAGCTGGGAAACGCTGGAGGGGTTGGCCAAGCATAACGGCCCTGTCGCCGCGCCCGGGTGGGCGATGGCCGAAGCCGATGCGGGATTCCCGCTGGAACTCGGCAGCTGGCCTGGCCTGGAGGCGCAGGTCGCGGCGATCGCCGACGACATCGCCTATGACAATCACGATATCGACGACGGGTTGCGATCGGGCATCCTCGACCTCGACGCGCTGCTGGAGGAGCCGTTCGTCGGGCGGCTCTGGGCGGAGATCGAGCGGCGGCATCCGGGCCTCGATCGGACGCGCAAGCTGAAGGCGCTGGTCCGCGACGGCATCGGCACGATGGTCGGCGACGTGCTCAACGAAACGCGGCGGCGCGTTGCGGAAGCGGGAGTCGAAACCATCGACGATGTCCGTGCCGCGGGCCGCCAGCTTGCCGGATTCTCGGCGGCGATGGAGGACGAGGAGCGAAGCCTGAAGCGGCATCTCTATGCCAGCCTCTATGACAGCGACGCGCTGCGGCCGATCCGGATCGAGGCACAGCGGATCGTTGGCGACCTGGCGCGCTGCTATCGCGAAAATCCGCGGCACCTGCCGCCCGGGTGGCAACGGGGCGAAGGCGAAACTGCCCGTCTGCACGGCATCGGGGATTTCATCGCGGGCATGACCGATCGCTTCGCAATTGCCCGCCACGAAGAGCTGATTGGTCCCGTGAACTTGCCCGACCGCTTCTAGCGGACCGCTTCAAACCAACCCCGCAGAAGGGCGTTCCGGCGCACCGGACTCCCATTTGTTGTTAAATTCGGGTTATAACCCGCGTCGAGCGCATTGGGGGTAACAATGATGCGAGCGGGGATCGCGTTGATTTTGCTCGGTTTTGGCGGAACGGCCATGGCCGCCGACACCAATTTCGGAATCAGGACCGTCGACGGGAAAGTCCGCAACGACGAGCGCATGGGGTTCGGCAAGCCGGAACCGCAGGCGCAGGCGCGGGCGGTTACTCCAGCGGAACTGAGGCCCGGCTATCTGTCCGTCCCCGGCACGGCAGCAAGCGGCGGATCGGTCGACATGAATGCCGCCAAGGGCATTGGCGCGCGTTGGGGCCAGGTCACCAGCACCTATCGCAGCTGGGCCCACAATCGGCGGGTCGGCGGGGTCGCCAACAGCTATCACCTGCGCAACCGGGCGATCGATATTGCCCGCCGGCCGGGCGTGAGCCACTGGCAAATTGCAGCCGCCTATCGCGCCGCCGGCTATAATTTGCTCGAATCCCTCGACGAGGGCGACCACAGCCACTTCGCCTTCGGCGGCCCCGGCGAATATAAGCATCGTTCCGGGCCGCGGCCGCAGATCGTCATCGCCAAGGCTGGCGAGATGACGGAATGGCGGATCGTTTACGCGCCGTCGGGCGGCGGCAACTAAGGCCGGACATAGAATGGCGTGAAGGGTGACGAGGCGCACGGCTTCGGCTAGAGGCGCGGCAAATCCCCATTTTCCGGTGAATCGCCTTGTCCCTTTACGCCCGCTATTCCGAACTTCTCGACGAAATCCTCGACCAGCTGGTCAGCGAGGGCGCGCTTCCGGCCGAGGCCAATCGCAAGGCCGTGTCGGTCGAGCCGCCGCGCGATCCCAGCCACGGCGACCTCGCGACAAATGCGGCGATGGTGCTGGCCAAGGGCGCGGGGACCAACCCGCGGGCGCTGGCCGGGCTGATCGCGCCGAAGCTGGAGGCGCTTCCGGGTGTCACTTCCGTTGAGATCGCGGGGCCCGGCTTCATCAACATCCGGCTTGGCGAGGGCAGTTGGCGCGACGAGCTGACGACGATTTTGGGCGAAGGCGAGCGTTACGGGCTGTCGGCCATTGGCAACAACGAGCGGGTCAATGTCGAATATGTCTCGGCCAACCCGACCGGACCGATGCACATGGGCCATTGCCGGGGCGCGGTGGTCGGCGATGCGCTGGCGCGGCTGCTGGAGGCGGCGGGCTTCCGCGTCACCAAGGAATATTACGTCAACGATGCCGGGTCGCAGGTCGATACGTTGGCCCGCTCGGCGCACCTCCGTTACCGCGAGAAGCTGGGCGAGGACATCGGCGAGATCCCGGAAGGTCTTTATCCGGGCGATTATCTGAAGCCGGTCGGGGCGATCCTCGCCGCCGAATATGGCGCGAAGTTCGTCGATGCGCCCGAAAGCGAATGGCTCGAGCTGTTCAAGGCAAAGACGGTCGCGGCGATGATCGAGCTGATCAAGCACGACCTGGGTTTGCTTGGCATCCATCACGACATTTTCGCGTCGGAAAACCAGCTCCAGCAATC
>CAMPIY010000207.1 GCA_946886645.1 uncultured Sphingomonas sp. | reverse complement strand
AAGACCGCCGCCGAAAAACGCTCCCGGGCCGACCGCGACCGGGACGCAGCGACGGTTTCCTAAACCGAAGTTCCGGCGCCTCGACCGGGGCTGCAATCGGAGGGCGATTGTGCGAAGCTGCCGCCATGCCTTGAACGGGGGAGGGGCGAGGGGCAGTGGCATCGGATAGCGTCGCCGACCGGTCAGTCCTTTTCATCACCAGGAAATGGCCGCCCGCCGTCGGAGGGATGGAAACCTATAGCGTCCGGCTGACCGCCGAGCTTGCCAGTCATATCGCTACCGAAACGATTGCGCTGCCGGGGAAGGCGGACGGCCTACCGCCGGGCCCCGCGTCCCTCGTCGGATTTGCGTTGCGGGCGGCGCGGGCGTTTTTGTCCAGGCAGGAGCCGCCGGCGGTGCTCCATATCGGCGACCTCGCCAGCTGGCCTCTGGGGATGCTGCGCTTCCTGAGGGCGCCCCGCGCGGCCGTTGTCCTTTCGGCGCACGGAACGGACGTCAGCTATCATCGGCGGAAGGGCTGGAAGGGGCGGCTGTACGGCGCCTATCTGAGGCTTGGCGCCATGATGAACCGGGACGCGGCCGTCATCGCCAATTCGGCGGCAACGGCCAGCGCGGCGGCGGAAACGGGCTGGCGCGGGGCATCGGTCGTCCCGCTGGCGACCGACCTGACCGCGCCCGAAGGCCCGCCGCGGCAGCATGACGGCCATCTGTTGTTCGCCGGCCGGCTGGTGGAACGGAAGGGCTGCCTGTGGTTCGTCCGCAATGTGCTTCCCCGATTGCCCGGCGGGATCAGGTTGAAGGTGGCCGGTCCGGTTTGGGACAAGGCCGAGGAAGCGGTTCTGGCCGACCCCCGCGTCGATTATCTGGGGGCATTGGACAAGGACGCGCTGGTGGACGCTTATCGAAACGCCCTGTGCGTGATCGTTCCGAATATCGAGCCGCCGTCCGGCGAGTTCGAAGGCTTCGGCCTGGTCGCGGTGGAGGCGGCCGCGGTGGGAGGCCTGGTCCTGGCATCGGCGACCGGCGGGCTGGTCGAGGCGGTCGAGGACGGAGTGACGGGCTTCTCCCTGCCGCCCGGCGACGCGGAAGCCTGGGAAGCGAAGATCGGCGAGGTCGCCGGCTGGGACGGCGAGGCGCGCGAGCGCTTCCTTGGCGGAGCAATGGCCCGGTCGCGGGAGGCCTATAGCTGGCCGCGCGTCGCCCGCGACGTGCTGAAAATCTATGACAGGGTATTGGGCGCGGCATGACGGGGGCGATCACCGTCGTTATCCCGGCTTATGGACCGGGTCCGCACCTTGAAGAGGTGGTGGCGACGCTCGACGGGCAATTGGATGCGGGATGCCCCATCATCATCTCGCACAGCGGCGAGGGCGACCCGACCGCGCGCTTCGCCGGGCATGACCGGGTAACGGTGCTTCATTCGGACGAGCGGCTGTTCGCCGGTGCGGCGCGGAACCGGGGGCTTGCGGAGGCGCGAACCGACTGGGTCGCATTCATCGACGAGGACATTGTTCCGGCCGACGGCTGGTACGACGCGCTACGGCAATCGATCGCCGAACAGGCGGCCGACTGCATCATCGGGGCGATCGATTACCGGGAGAGCAGCGGGTATTGGGGCACGTCGCTATGGTATACCGAGCTTGGGAGCGTCCATCCCTATATGCCCAAACGGCCGATGACCGGCGGACCATCCGGGAACATGGCGGTCCGGCGGGCGGCCTTTGCGAAGACCGGCGGGTTTCCAGACGACTGGCGGAGCAGCGAGGAGCTTGTCGGACAGGCGCGGATGATCGCCGCCGGGCACAAGCTGATCTTCGACCCTGCCGTCATCGTCTATCACTATAATTTGCGAGGAGCGGGCGCGGTCTTTCGCCACCTCTATCTTTACGGACGGTTCGGGGCGCGATTGCGCAGGGCCTTTCCGTTCCTGCCCGGCGCGCTCGCCGTCCGGCAGCCGATATTGTCATTGGGCATGTGGCTCGCCAGGCTGGGGCAAATGACGAAGCGCGTGATGATGTCGCGCGGCTCGCGCAAACTGCATTATCTTCTTCACCTGCCGGGGATCATCGCCTGCCTTGTCACCTGGAACCTCAGCTTCACCCGCGAGGCGTTCCAGCCCGATTTCGACCGGAAAAAACCATGAAGCTGCTGGTTGGAATCCCGACGCACAAGCGGCCCGAGCTTCTCCGCAAATGCCTGGACAGCATCGCGGCCCAGCGCGGTGCGTTGCCGGAGATCGAAGTCTTCATCGCCGACAATGACGCGGCGGGGCGCGAAGGCGTGAACCTAGTCGAGCAAATGGCCCCCGGCTTCCCCTACCCGCTCGCCGGGGCGGTCGTTGCGCAGCCGGGGATTTCCGCCGTGCGCAATGCGATCCTTGACGAGGCGAAGAGGCGGGGCGTCGATTTCATCGCCATGATCGATGATGACGAGACGGCCTCGCCCGAGTGGCTGGTGAATCTCCTAAAGGTCCAAAGGGAGACGTCAGCCGACATCGTCGGCGGACATGTCGATTTTGTCTTCTGCTGTCCGCCGCCGCAGGAAATCAAATTCTCGCGATCGTTCCGGACGCGTCCGCGAGCGCAAGGGCCAACACACCCGTTAACCGCCAGCAACAATTTCCTCGTCGGTGCACAGGCTATGGCTGATCGCGGCTGGCCTCGGTTCGATTTAGAGTTCGGACTCACCGGTGGTGGCGACACCGAATGGTTTATGCGGCTTGCGCGGCTTGGCATACGCTTCGCCTGGGCGGCGGATGCGCTGGTGATTGAGGAAGTGCCTCTGGATCGAATGACGCGGAAGTGGATTTTGCAGCGCGCCTATCGGGCAGGCAATTCGAACATGCGGATTTCGCTACAGCATTGGCCATCGAGAGAATTAGGTGGAGATATTCTTAGCATAGCTATGACGATCGGGTCGGCGCCGGTCCTCGCTCCGCTTTTGCTGCTGCCACAGCGGCGCTTATGGCTGCTAAGAGCTTGGTGGACCGCCGCCGGCCGTGTCGCTGCCCTTTGGGGTCATCGCTACCGCGAATATGCCGTCCGGCATGAAGAATAGTGCGGGATAGTCCCGCTTCTCCAGCCGAGCCAGGAGATCCAATCTGGAAATTCTCCGGCCAAGCAAGAAATTGGCTAGTGG
>CAMPIY010000206.1 GCA_946886645.1 uncultured Sphingomonas sp. | reverse complement strand
TCGATGAACCGCAAGAACAAGGTGGGCGCATAAGATGGCCGACAAGAAGAAAACCCTGTCCGACCTCGGCGCGCTGACCGGCGAGACGCCGGAGGCCCCGGCCCCCGCCGTCGAGGCGACCGAAGCTCCGGCCGTTGAGGCTGGCGAGACCGAGACCGTCGAGGCTCCGGCCCCGGTTGCTCCGCAGGTCGAGACTCCGCTGCGCGAACAGCAGCTCGACAAGTACGGCCGCGCTTATGCGACCGGCCGCCGCAAGGACGCCGTTGCGCGCGTCTGGCTGAAGCCGGGATCGGGCAAGATCGAGATCAACGGTCGCGACCAGACGATCTACTTCGCCCGCCCAACGCTGCGCCTGGTGATCAACCAGCCGTTCGATGTCACCGAGCGCGTGGGCCAGTATGACGTCGTCGCGACCGTCAAGGGCGGCGGCCTTTCGGGCCAGGCCGGTGCGGTCAAGCACGGCATCGCGCAGGCGCTATCGCGCTACGAGCCGGCGCTGCGCACCGCGGTGAAGCGCGAAGGCTTCCTGACCCGCGACAGCCGCGTGGTCGAGCGCAAGAAGTACGGCAAGGCCAAGGCCCGCCGCAGCTTCCAGTTCTCGAAGCGCTAAGCTTCAGCGTAACGGAAAAAAGAAAGGGCGGTCCTTCGGGGCCGCCCTTTTTTTGTTGTTCAGGCTTACGAGCCGCGTCCTTCGAAATCCGCGCGGCTGTCGTCCCATTCAGGCCCGACGATCCAGAAGCCGCTACCATAGAGCGGCTTGTGCACCTTGACGGTGCTGCCGACCTGGGGAGGCCCCTTGCGCCTCGTGCTGGGTAGGAGTTTCCAGCGATCGCCATTGTCCAGCTCGACCCAGAAGACATTGTCGCCGATCTGGCGCGATGCCTTGACGACACCCTCACGCGCCATCGGCTTGTTGTTCTTTTCAACGACCACGGCCCCCTGTTCAATCGCCAGATTGAGCGCCGTCATCGCCTGATCGTAGCAAGCGAGACGAGCATCGTCGGCCGCGATCCCGCGACAGGCAAGCATCGCCTGTGTACGCGGCTCAAGCTTGTCCTTTGCACTGACCCCTGCCGCCATTGCGACAAGCCCGAACCCCGTCATCACAACCGCCCATTTCAACATGGAAACCCCCTTCGAATATTCTGACAGCATTGCACCAGTTTTCGCCGAGGAAAAGATGCCGATGCCATGGCCCTTCCCGTTTGTCGGCGCCGCGCCTAGGCTGACCCCAAGGGGGAATGGGTGAAAGTTCCAAGGGGATGGGATCGCGAGGCGCATGAAGATTGGCTCGCCAAGCGGCCCCAGCCTGCCCTCAAGCGCCTGTTCGAACGGCTGAATGGTCCCGAAGAATCCGCCGAACTCGCGCTCCAGCTATGCTATTATCTTTTCCTGGATGGAGCCTATGGTCCCGCGCGGGAAATCCTTGAGCAGGCCGATGCGAGATTTCCCGGTAACCTCCAGATCCTCCTGAACCTGGCGGTGTTGCAGAGCCGGACCCACGGCCATGCTGAGGCTCGAAAGACGCTGGAGCGCTACCTGGAGCTCGGGGGCAACGAGCCGAGCGCCTACGACGGTCTCTGCGCGGCCTGCCATAAACTGGGCGATGACGAGGCTGCCCGCGGGTGGGGCCGGAAGGCGATCGAGGAAAAAAGCCGAATCGCGTCCGCCCGCAGTCAGCGCTTCGAGCTTGGCGATCCGCGACCGGAAGGGGTCAGCATCATTTCCTTCAGCCTGTGGGGATCTAACCCCCGCTACCTTCGTGGCGCGCTTCACAATGTGGTCCGGGCGAGCGCTCTCTACCCGGCGTTCAAATGCCGCTTCTACGTCGATGCATCCGTGCCGGCCGATCTGATCGACGCGCTGGCGGAGGCGGGAGCGGAATTGGCGATGGACGAGGGCGAACCGGCCACCCGGCATCGCCTGACGCGCAGGTTCATGGTGGCCGACGACCCGACGGTCGCCCGCTATCTGGTCCGCGACTGCGACAGCCTGGTCAACGAGCGGGAGGCGGCGGCCGTGGCCGCCTGGTTGGACAGCGGCAAGCCATTCCACGTCATGCGCGACTGGTGGACGCATACCGATCCAATGCTGGCGGGAATGTGGGGCGGTATCGGTGGCGTCCTGCCGGCCGTGGCGCCGATGATTCAGGGCTATCGGTCCAGGGAAATCGAGACCCCCAATTGGGACCAGTGGTTCCTGCGCGATTGCATCTGGACGTCGATCCGCGATGCCGCCACGGTTCACGACCGCCTGTTCGGAACGGCGGGTTCCCAGCCTTTCCCGGGCGTCCGGCCGCAAGGCAATTATCACGTTGGCCAGAATGAATTTGCCGTCCGCAAGGAGGAGCAGGCGCGGGAACTGGCGCCTTTCAAGGCAAGCGTGCCCTCGCTCCAGCTTTAGTCGGCCATCGCCAATTGCGGTTCACCGGGTTTCGGCGGCTTGGCCGGTCGCAGCAACAGGACCAGCGGGATCGAGGCGAAGGTGAGCCACATCATGATCCAGAAATCGTCGATATAGGCGATGAAGGCCGCCTGCCGCATGATCTCGCTTTCCGCGATTGCCAGCGCGCTGGATGCCGGCAGGCCCAGCTGGTTGATCACGCCGGTGGTGATCGTCGGCAGGACCTGCTCGGTGATGTGGCTCGCCATGTCCGAGTGGGCAGTCTGGATGTTGCGGGCGAGCAGGGTCGTGACCAGGCTGATGCCGATCGACCCGCCGACATTGCGCGACAGGTTGAGCAGGCTGGCCGCGTGGGTCCGCATCCTCGGCGCCAAGGTCGCGAATGCCAGGCTTTGCATGGTGACGAACACGAGGCCGAGGCCGAGCCCTTGGACGACGCCCGACCAGATGATCGGTCCCGATCCCATGTCGATCGCGAAGCCGGCCATCATATGAAGCGACCAGCCCATCAGGCCCATGCCGAGCGCGACCAGGACTCGAAGGTCGACCTTGCCGACCAGCCGCCCGGCCACAAGCATCGAGATCAATGTCCCGATCCCGCGCGGCGCGGTGAGAATGCCGGATTGCAACACCGAATAGCCGTACAGCCTCTGCAGCAGGGGCGGCAGGAGTGCGAGGCCGGCCAACAGGAGGACGCCGGTCACCACCATGAATAGCAAGCCTACCGCGAAATTGCGGTCGGCAAACATGCTGGTCGGAAATATCGGGGA
>CAMPIY010000205.1 GCA_946886645.1 uncultured Sphingomonas sp. | reverse complement strand
CATCACGACCGCATAGTCGGCAAGATGGGTGAGTCGCATCTTATTCGGAGCTTTCCACTCCTATTTAGGCGAGGTGGCACGAAAACTCAACCGTTGCTAGGCGGGGCGCCGTGTCCCTCTACCGCCTTCTTCGTCCGCTTATCTTCCGTCTCGACGCCGAGCGGGCGCATCGTCTCGCCATATCCGCGCTGAAGCTGCGCCCCGGGGGATCGCCAAGCTTTCCCGGTTCGCTGACGACCAGCGTTGCCGGGATCGGCTTTCCCTCGCCGATCGGGCTCGCCGCAGGCTTCGACAAGGATGCGGAGATTGCCGATGCCGCGCTGGGCCTGGGGTTCGGCTTCGTCGAGGTCGGGACGCTGACGCCGCTTCCGCAGGAGGGTAATCCGAAGCCGAGGCTGTTCCGGCTGAGCGAAGATCGCGCGGTGATCAACCGCATGGGCTTCAACAATCGCGGCCAGGCCGACGCGCTGCAGCGGCTGGCCCGGCGCGATCGTTCCCGGGGCATTGTCGGGGTCAACATCGGGGCGAACAAGGACAGCGAGGATCGCATCGCCGACTATGTCCAGGGCGTGCGGACGATGTCGCCGGTGGCCGATTATCTGACCATCAACATCAGCTCGCCGAACACGCCGGGTCTTCGCCAGCTGCAGGACGAAGGCGCGCTCCGGGCGCTGCTTTCGGCGGTGGAGGAAGCGCGGATGGTCGGCGGCCCGCCGGTCTTCCTGAAAGTCGCGCCGGACCTTGGAGAGGGAGAGCCGGACCAGATCGTGCGCGTCGCCGCCCAGCACAAAGTCGATGCGATCATCGTTGCCAACACCACCATTTCGAGATCGCAGCTAGGTTCGCGACATGCGGCCGAAACGGGCGGACTGTCCGGTGAACCATTGAAGCCGCTTGCGCTCGAAGCCCTGCGTCGCTTCCGATCGGCCAGCGGCGGCTCGATTCCGCTCATCGCCGCTGGGGGCATTGCTTCCGTGGAGGATGCCTGGGCCCGCATTCGCGCCGGCGCCAGCCTGATCCAGATCTACTCGGCCATGGTCTATGAAGGCCCAGGCCTCGCCCGGCGCATTGCCAAAGGCCTTGCCAAACAGCTTGCCGAAGAAGGTTTCGCAAGCATCGCCGAGGCCGTTGGCGGCGAACGCTAGCGGGGCAGCGTCAGCACCACGCCCTCGCGGCGCGGGTCGAAGCCGCCATCGACGCGCCCGTTGCGGATCATGACCGCATGGACACCCGAATCCTCGCCCTGGCCGGGTTTCAGGTCGATGCCCCTGGCTCGCAACCCCGCGAGAATTTCCGGCGAGAATTTCGTCACCTCTCCCTGGAAGGCGGTTCCGCGCGCGACGAGATTCGGCGCCGCCACCGCCTCCTGCGTGGGCAGGTTCCAGTCGATCGCGGCCACCATCGTCTTGCCAACATAGGCCAGGATGGCGTTGCCGCCCGCCGATCCGAACGCTCCGGCGAATTTCCCGTCCGGCGTCAGTAGGACGAGCGGAGTCATCGACGAGCGCGGCCGCTTGCCCGGCGCGACGGCATTGGCGGCGGGGCGCCCCTGGGCATCGCGCGGCAGGAAGGCGAAGTCGGTCATTTGGTTGTTGAGGAAAAAGCCGTCGACCATTCGCCCCGACCCGAAGATCGATTCCACGGTGGTCGTCATCGACACGACATTGCCCGACGCGTCGCCGACGATGAAATGCGAAGTCCCGGTCGGTTCGTAGGTGCTGTCGCGGGCCGCAACTTTCGCGCCTTCCGGAGCCCCGGCGGCTGGCGGCGGCCCTGCAACCGGGGCGATCAGCTTCGCTCGTTCGGCAACGTAGGCCGGGGCGAGCAGGCCTGCGATAGGCACGTCGACGAAGGCCGGATCGCCGACATAACGGTCGCGGTCGGCGTACATGATGCGGCTGGCTTCCGCGAAGAGGTACCAGGCCTGCGGGTCGTTCGGCCCGCGGGTGGCAATGTCGGTGTGTTCCAGCAGGCCAAGGAGTTCGAGCAGTCCAACCCCGCTCGACGGCGGCGGCGGGACGCAAACCTCGTAAACCCGATAAGGGCGGCATAGCGCTTCCCGCTTGACCGGCTTGTAATTGGCCAGGTCGGTCATGGTCATCGATCCGCCAAGCGGCCCCGCGCGGGTGCGGGCGACGATCTTCGCCCCCGTCGATCCGGCGTAAAGCGCCTCGGGTCCCTGGCTGGCGAGCCGTCCGAGGAACTCGGCATAGGCCGGGTTGCGCAGCGTATCGCCGGCATCCAGCAACGTCCCGTCAGGCTTGGAAAAATAGGCTTTGACGTCCGGCGCAGCGTTTTCCGGCGCATCGCTGTGGATCATCCGCTCCAGCCGCGGGCTGACCGTGAAGCCTTGGCTGGCGGTTCGGCGGGCGTCCGCGAAGAGGGTGCCCCAAGGAAGCTTGCCATGCTCGCGATGCGCCAACGCCAGCATTTTCACCGCGCCCGGCACGCCTGTCGCTCGCCCGCTGAGGACCGCAGTAGCGAAGGGAAGGGGCTTGCCATCCTGCCCGACGAACATCTCTGGACTCGCCTGCGCCGGTGCGACTTCGCGCCCGTCATAGACCGAAACCTGGCGCGAGCCGCCATCGTAATAGGTCATGAAGGCACCGCCGCCGACGCCCGAACTCTGGGGCTCGACCAGCGACAGCATCGCCTGCACCGCGATGGCGGCGTCGACCGCGCTCCCGCCGCGCCGGAGCACCTCCAGCCCCGCTTGGGCCGCAAGCGGATTGGCGGCGACGACGAAGGGTTGTGCCGCGACCTGCGGCGGGCTGGCTGCAGGCGGCGGTGTGGCGGTGCAGGAGCCGAGGGCCAGTGCGGCGGCGAGGGCCAACGTCCGGACGATACGCATTGGCATCGACTAGCGGAACGCTCCGCTCCCGTCCACGACGCGACGACCCCGTTGCAAGCCCCTCGCAAGCCGGTTTAGGTGGCGGCCAGGACGGGGAGGAAGAATGGCGAAGCAACTCGAAAAATTCCCCAACCTCGTCACCATGTTCCTGACGCGGGCGCGGGAGAAGGGCGGGCAGCCCTTCCTATGGAGCAAGGCCAGCGGCGAGTGGGTGGCGATCAGCTACGCGGACGCCGCTCGGCAGGTGGCGGCGCTGGCCGGCAGCCTGAAGCGGTTGGGATTGCTGCCCGGCGACCGCGTCATGCTGGTCAGCGAGAACCGGCCCGAATGGCTGATCGCCGAT
>CAMPIY010000204.1 GCA_946886645.1 uncultured Sphingomonas sp. | reverse complement strand
TCAATGCTCGCGCCGATGGCCTTACGGCCAGCCTGGTCGTGCTGGGCGCGATGACCCTCGTCATCCTGCTCACCATGATCTCGCTGCTCGCTGCAGGTCCGCTAATGCGCTTCGTCGGCGCCAAGGTCGAGGCGATGATCACCCGGATCCTCGGCGTGATCCTTGCCGCGCTGGCCGCCCAGTTCGTGCTCGACGGCCTTGAGCGCAGCCTGCCCGGCCTCGCGGGCTAGCGCTTCACCTTCCACATCTTGAACGGCGAGTCCTTCGGCAACTCGATCGGTTCGAGCCAGGCCGGAACCTTGCCCCGCACCAGCTGGCCGTAAAAGCCCTTCGGCGCTTCGCCCATGAAGATGGTCGCGGTCGACATGTCGGGGCAGATCAGCAGGTAATTGCTGCCATATTCATCGACGATCCGGTGCGCCTGGCGCTCGTCGCCGCGAAACGCCTTCATCACGTCGGCAATCGCCCGGTCGTTGCGGTGGTACGGCCCGCCGATCGCATCGTGATGCGTGGCGACGATCAGGCGCGGCCCGAGATCGATGAAGGTGAAGACGATGCCCTTGGGCTGTCGCTGAATCGGCGCCAGCGCGCGCAGCGACGGACAGCTTCGGTTGGCGACGCTGACCCGCTTCATCGCCGCGCTCGTCTTGTCCCTCGGCACCAGCTGGATCGCCAGCGGCACCAGGGCGCCGAACCCGATCAGTATCAGCAGAACGGCAGGGACATGGAGCCAGATTTTCGGGGATTCGAGCCACTTCGCCGCGACCAGGACGATCAGCGCGGTGGCGGCGGGCAGCGCCATCATCTGCGCCGCGGGGGCTGCCCGCGTCTGCCAGAAGAGCAATGCGAAGGCCGCAATCGCGGGAAGCGCCACCGTGACCGTGCGGCGGAGCAGGTGACTCCCGTCGTCCCTCAGCTTCCATGCCCGCCACAGAAGCAACGCCCAGCCGAGCAGCCCGGTCGCGGGAAGGGTCATCGCCATCGTCGCGCTGCGCCATTCGTGCCGGTAGAAAGGCCGCGCCTCGCGCACATAATCGAGCCACAGCCGCGTCGCCTCGGGCGACACGCCTTCCAGACGCTGGAGGCAGTTGGGCCAGACCAGGGCGTGGAAGCCCGCGATGATCCCGCCGGCCACGACAGCGACGCCAAGCCGCGCCTTCCAGCTGTCGATCCGAAGCATCGCCAGGCCCAGCATCAGCGCTCCGCCGACCGCCGCGTCGGACAGCCATACCGGCGAAAGCGCGTCGCACACCGCCAGCCAGTTGGCGTTGGACGCGAAGATGAGGAAACCGGCACCCGTCGTCGCGACCAGCGAAGCCGCATAGACGGCGAGACGCCGCCGCTCGTCCCGGTCGGCGACCCACATCAGGACCGTCGCTCCGCCAAGCAGCGCCAGATAGATCATCATTTCCAGGCCGACCGTCAGCGACAATCCGGTGGCGATTCCGAGTACCGCTCCGCCCCTGCCGCGCCTGGTGTCGGCGGCGCCGGCGACGGCAAGGCCGAGGAACGCCAGCTGCCAGCCGTGATGATCGATCCGGAGCGGCGCGAACATGCCGATGGTCGAATAGGCGCACAGCAGGCCGACGATCGGAAGCGGCCATGTGCGCGGGCCGACCAGCCGTTTCATCGTCAGTGCCAGGCTGAACATCAGCAACAACAGCGGCAGCAGCGGCGCCAGCGCGACCGCCGCCTTCTCGGCGCCCGCACCGCCAACGAAAGGCTTGAAAAGCAGGATCAGCCCGGCGAGCGGCAGATCGACCAGCCGCGACCAGTGGATATTCGCCCCACCGTGAACAGGGTCGAACCGGTGCTGGACGAGGTCGTACCATCCCTGGCCGCCAAGCAACGCCCGCACCTGGGCCAGCCGCAGATTGTCGTCGGTGTCGCCCAACGCAAAGGCCTGGATCGGCCCCCAGCGTTCGAAAATCTTCCAGGCGATATAGAGCAGCCACGCGGCCACGATGATCCAGCGCCAGTGCCGGAAGAACGGCTCGGCCATCCTGCGCTGCAGCTCGTCCAGCCTGCCGTCTTCCATCACGCTCCCCCGCGAAACCCTTGGCCCGAAAACTCTTGATTGTGTCCTAACGGCAAGGCTCTAGAGAGCAAGCCGATGATCCAGTCCACGCTCCAGCGGGTCGACCCCGAGCATCGCACTATGTTGTTGCAGCTGGTGCGCTATGCCTTCGCCGGCTTCGCGATCACGCTGCTCGTCGCGGCGAGCTACTGGGCCATCGCGGAATATCTGCATGTGGACCCGATGGTCAGCTTCACCATCGTCTTCCTCTTCTTTTCCGCCGTCAGCTATTTCACCCATGGCGCTTTCAGCTTCCGCGGCCATGGCGAACGCGACCGGCACCATGTTCGGATGACCCGCTTCATCATCGTCAATGTGATCGGCTTCCTGGTGAACCAGGGCTTCATCTGGCTGCTGGTCAAGCAGCTCGGCGGCCCCAATTGGTGGCCGACCATCCCGATGATCTTCGTAACACCGCTCTTGACCTTCACCCTCCATCGCCGCTTCGTCTACGCATGAGCGCTGTCGAACTGAGCCTGGTCATTCCGGTCAAGGATGAGGAAGCCGCGATCGGCCCGTGCCTGGAGCGGGTCATTCCCGTGCTCGAGGCGATGGACGATCCCGCCGCCCGATCGTTCGAAATTTTGTTCGTCGACGACGGCAGCACCGACACGACGCTGGAGGTGATCCGCAAGGCCCACGCCGCCGACCCGCGCATTCGGGCCGTCTCGCTGTCGCGCAATTTCGGGAAGGAAGCGGCGCTGACCGCCGGCCTCGACGCGGCTCGCGGCAAAGGCGTCGTCCCGCTCGACGTCGACCTGCAGGACCCCCCGGAAGCGCTGCCGAAGATGGTCGCCAAATGGCGCGAGGGGAATGACGTCGTCTACGGCGTCCGCGACAATCGCGAGACGGACAGCCTCCCCAAACGGCTGACCGCCGACCTCTATTACCGCGCCCACAATTGGCTGAGCAGCGACAAGATCCCCGAACATGCCGGCGACTTCCGGTTGCTCGACCGGCGGGTGGTCGAAGTGATCCGCCGGATGCCGGAACGCAACCGCTTCATGAAGGGCCTGTTCGCCTGGGCCGGCTTCCGCCAGGCGGCGGTCAGCTACCATCGCGAGGAGCGAAAGGTCGGCCGGACCAAATATAATTATTGGAAGCTGTGGACGCTGGCGATCGACG
>CAMPIY010000203.1 GCA_946886645.1 uncultured Sphingomonas sp. | reverse complement strand
CGCTGCTGATCGTCGCGCCGATGTCGGGCCACTATGCGACGCTGCTGCGCGGCACGGTCGAGCGGATGCTTCCGAAGCATGACGTGTTCATCACCGACTGGCGCGACGCCAAGCTGGTGCCGACCGAAGAAGGCAGCTTCGACCTCGACGATTATGTCGATTACCTGATCGAGTTTTGCGAGAAGGTTGCCGAGCTGACGGGCAAGCGGCCGAACATGCTGGCGGTGTGCCAGCCGTCGGTGCCGGCCTATGCCGCCACTGCGATCATGAACGCAGACAAGAATCCGGCGCGGCCGAAGACGCTGACGATGATGGGTGGGCCGGTCGATACGCGCAAAGCGCCGACGGCGGTCAACACGCTGGCGACCGAGCGGCCGCATGGCTGGTTCCAGCAGAATGTCATCGCCACCGTGCCGATGATTTATCCGGGCGCGGGACGGAAGGTTTATCCGGGCTTCCTGCAGCTCGCGGGCTTCATGACCATGAACCTTGGCAGCCATCTCATCAGCCATTGGGAGATGTTCAAGCACCTCGTCGTCGGCGACGAGGAAAGCGCGGACGCCACGCGGAAATTCTACGACGAATATCTGTCGGTGTGCGACATGACGGCGGAATTCTACCTGCAGACCGTCGACGTGGTGTTCCAGCGGCATCTGCTGCCGAAGGGCGAATATGAGCATCGCGGGAAGCGGGTCGACCCGGCTGCGATCAAGGACACGGCGCTGCTCGCGATCGAGGGCGAGCGGGACGATATCTCAGGGATCGGCCAGACCAAGGCCGCGCTCGACCTGGCGAAGAAGCTGCCGGAGGCGAAGAAGCAATATCTCCTCGCCAAGGACGTCGGTCACTACGGCATCTTCAATGGCCGCAAATGGCGCGAGAAGATCGCGCCAGTCGTCGAGAAGTTCATCGCAGCCAACGGCTAGGCGCTACAGCCTATCCATCCTCAGCCACCTTGGGTCGCCCATCCAGGCGCGGCCTAGCGCGGCCTGCGCGGCGGCGGCGAAGGGCTTCCGGCCCAGCGCCCGCTCCGACGCGGCGAGACCGTAGAGTGCCCAGCCATTGTTGGGGTAGCGGGCGAGGGCGGCGGTGAAGGCCTCTTGCGCTTCCTGGTACTTGCCGGCGCGGTAGAGGGCCGCGCCCAGCGACTGATGGACCGGATAATACCAGAAGGGCGGCTCCATGTAGGGAATCCTGGCCTCCACCTCGATCGCATCGCGATAGAGCTTGATGGCGTCGTTGAGCCTTCCGCTAGACGAAGCGAAACGGGCGCGGGCGACGGTTTCGGCCAGCAGGATCAGGTCGGTGGCGGGAACGCCCTGGTCGATCATCGGCTGGAACGCGCCGGACTGGCGAAGCGTGGAAAGCGCACCGATTTCGCGGTCGAAACCGACCTTGTTGTGCAGATTCGCATAGGCCGTCGCTCGCGCGTAGTGTCGCATCGCGCCGACGTAGGGCAGGCGCTTGTCCGGCTCATTCATTGCTAGCACCTGGCCGGGCGCGGCGAATTGCGAAGCGGCGAAATAGGGCGCGGCGTTGATCGCCTGGATCCAGGCGATTTGCGCGCTGGTGGCCGGGTCGAGGATCGCGGAGAGACGCCGTGCCTCGGTGACCGCGGTCTTCATGTCGCCAGCCATCTGAGCCGACGTGACGATGAAGTGCACGTTGTGCGGATAATAGCCGTAGCGGACGAGCCCACGATCGCCGCTCGCCTTGATATAGGCTTCATCGGCGCGCGCGGCGTCAATGTTGACCCGCATCGAGTCTTTCCAGCGGCCGAGCCGGTAGTAGATGTGGGCCGGCATATGGACGAGGTGGCCCGCGCCGGGCGCCAGCGGGTAAAGCCGGTCGGCGGCGGCCTCGGCCTTCTGGGGGTTGGGGCCATTCTCCATCAGGTGGATGTAGAGATGGGCGGCCTGCGGATGGTCGGCATTGCGGGCATAGACTGTTTCGATCAGCTGCACCGCTTCGCCCAGTCGCGGCTGCGGGCTCTTGTCGGGCGTCCAGTAATTCCACGGAAGCGTGTCCATCGCGGATTCGGCGGCGAGCACGGCGATGTCGTCATTGTCGGGATGGGCGCGAGCGGCGGCCAGCATGGCGTCGGCATAAGCGGCATCGAGCGTGGCGCGGTCGGCCTTGGGATCGACCGAATAGCGCTTCAGCATCGCACCGGTCAGCGCCTGCTCCGGCTCCGTCGCCTTGGCAGCCAGCCAGTTGGCGTAGCTGGCTAGCGCGACCGACCGCGCATTGGTCGCGGGGTCCATCGGCGCGTTGATGTTCGGCCCGTGGGCCATCGCCTCACCCCAGTAGCACATGGCGCAATTGGGATCGGCGGCCTGCCCCGCGCGGAACGAGGCGATCGCCGCGGCATGGTTGAAACCATAGGCGTAGCTCAGCCCCTGGTCGAAATAGCGCTGGGCGAGCGGGTTGGCGGTCGTGATCGGGAAATGCACCTTGCCGAGGTCGTCGTGCAGCGGGACCGAGGGCAGGGGCGCGGCCTGGACGACCGCGGCGGCCAGAGCAAGTCGCGCGCGCATCGATTGCGGGCCGCCCTTGCCGGTGCACAGGCTCGCCATCCGGACCGTCGGGTCGAGAAGCGCCAGTTGCTGGGCTGAGTAGGTTTCCTGGGGCGTCACGGCCATCAGGGTCGTGGACGCCAGCGCGAGCGCCGTCGCGCGCAGCGGATCGATCATTCCCCCATCTCCCGCATCAGAGTCGGTTGATGGGCGGCCTTTTACGCTTTTTCGAGAGGCTTGTCAGTGCGGCGCCAATTGCCCTGCAGCCCGAAGAAGGCGGCGGCCCCGCCGAGCGCGGCGACCAGTCCCATGAAGACCAGCGCGTGGGCGAAGGGCCTTAGCAGCGCTTCGCCTTTCGCGGCCATCACGGCCCCCAGCAAGGCCACGACAATCAGCCCGCCCAGCCGCGAAAGCGCGCTGTTGAGTCCTGAGGCCATGCCGGTCTGGTGCCGGTCGACCGAGGCGAGGACCGTGCTGGTCAGCGGCGCGACGGCGATGGCCATTCCCATCGACATCAGCAGGATGGCCGGGAAGGCGTGGGTCCAATAGCTTTGGTCGGTGGCGATCCGGGTCGCGAGTATGAGGCCGGCGCCGACGATCACCGGCCCGACCGTCAACGGCCAATGCGGCCCGATCCGTTCCGCCAGCTTGCCCATCATCGGCGATGCGCCGCCGATCAGGATCGACAGCGGAAGCAGCGAAAGCCCGGCTT
>CAMPIY010000202.1 GCA_946886645.1 uncultured Sphingomonas sp. | reverse complement strand
ACGTCGCGGGCATCGACGCGAAGCGCGTCGTTGGCGGGATCGCCGACCTGTTCGTTGGTCTGGGTCGAGGCCTTGATGTAGGTTCCGATGCCGCCGAACCACAGGAGGTCGACCGGCGCCTTGAGGATCGCCGTGATCAGGCTGGTCGGATCGATCGTGTCGACGTCCAGGCCCAGCGCGGCCTTCGCTTCCTTGGTCAGCTCGATCGACTTCTGGCTGCGCGGGACGATCATCCCGCCCTTCGACATGACCTTGCGGTCGTAATCGTCCCAGCTGGAGCGCGGCAGCTCGAACATGCGCTGGCGCTCGGCCCAGCTTTTTGCCGGATCGGGATCGGGATCGATGAAGATGTGGCGATGGTCGAAAGCCGCCACGAGTTTGATCGCCTTCGACAGCAGCATCCCGTTGCCGAACACGTCGCCCGACATGTCGCCGCAGCCGGCGACCGTCACGCTCTCCGTCTGGACGTCGATGCCCATTTCCAGGAAATGGCGCTGGACCGAGATCCAGGCGCCCTTGGCGGTGATGCCCATCGCCTTGTGGTCGTAGCCGTTGGAGCCGCCGCTGGCGAAGGCGTCGCCCAGCCAGAAGCCCCGCTCCAGCGCGATGGCATTGGCGACGTCGGAGAAGGCCGCCGTGCCCTTGTCGGCGGCGACGACGAAATAGGGATCGTCGCCGTCCGTCACCACGACATTGGCCGGGTGAACGACCTTGTCCTCGACGATGTTGTCGGTCACCGAAAGCAAAGAGCGGATGAAGATTCGATAGCTTTCCGTGCCCTCCGCCAGCCAGGCGTCGCGGTCGACCGCCGGATTGGGGAGCTGCTTGGCGTAGAAGCCGCCCTTCGCACCGGTCGGAACGATAACGGCGTTCTTGACCAGCTGAGCCTTCATCAGGCCAAGGATCTCGGTGCGGAAATCGTCGCGCCGGTCGGACCAGCGCAGGCCGCCACGAGCGATCGGGCCGCCGCGCAGGTGGATGCCCTCGACGCGCGGGCTGTAGACCCAGATTTCGCGATAGGGGATCGGCGCGGCGAGGCCGGGCACCTGCTTGCTGTCGATCTTGAAGGCCAGTGCTTCGCCGGCCGCAAACGCAAAGGCATTGGTGCGCAGCGTCGCGCCGACCACCGCCCGCATCAGCCGGAGGATTCGATCGTCGTCGATACCGCGGACATTCTTGAGTGCTTCGTCGAACGAAGCCGCGGCGGCGGCGACGGCCGCGGAGCGCCCTTGGTGGGCCGCCGGGTCGTGCGTCGACGTAAAGAGCCTGACCAGCGCGGCGGTTGCGTCCGGCGCCACTCGGAGCGCATCGACCACCGTCGCAATCCCGAAGGCGACCCCCGTCTGCCTCAAATAGCGGAACCATGCGCGAAGCCACACGACCGCGCGCGTCTCCAGTCCGGCGAACAGCACCAGCTGGTTGAATGCGTCGTTTTCGGACTGCCCGCCAAGAACATCGGCGATCGCCCGTTCGATCGTGTCCGCCCTGGACAGGACGGAATCGATTTCGACCTCGGCCGGCAGTTCGAGCAGGCAGTCGTGGATGTGAGCCTTCGACTCGCCGTCGAGTTCGGTCGGAATTTCCTCCAGCACCCGGAAGCCGAAATTCTCGAGAACCGGAACCGCGTCAGAAAGGGGAATCAGGCCGCCACGACGGTAGGTCTTCAGGCGCAGACGGCACTTGCCGTCGACGGTTTCGCGATGGAAGCGCGCATCACGCTCCCGGGTGTTATCCAGTTCCTGGAGCCGGAGGATATCCAGCGCGGCCTCGCCGGGACTGGTCTGCGAACAATAAGTGTCGGGAAACTCGCCGGCATAGCTGAGCGCAAGCCGGGTCGCGCGCCCCGCGCCGACCAGGCCGATGAGCGCTTCCTCGACGCTCGGCTCCCAGCCACGGACCATCGCGTCGAGCTTGCGATCGAGCAGCTTGGCATCGGGCGTCGGGTCGTCGGCTTCGATGTCCAGCGTGTAGCGGATAAGGGCAAGGTCGCCCTCGCCGAGCTCGACCGACCAGCTGGTGACCGGACGTCCGGCGGCTTCTTCCAGCATTTCGCCGATGCCGATCCGCCGATCCGTGTTCATCTCGTCGCGCGGCAGCCAGACGAAGGCGAATAGATGGCCCTGGAGAATGCTCCTCAGCAGGAGGAGCGCCGGCCGCGGCCGATCGGCCAGCGACATCGCCATCGTGACCAGCTCCCGGCCGCTTTCGGCGCTGAGGTTGATCAGCAGGTCGCGCGGCACCGACGCGACGGCGTGGCGAAGCGCCTTGCCGCTATGTCCCTTGGGGTCGAAACCGAAGGCCTTGTCGAGTTCCTTGAGGCGTTTGCGAAGTACCGGCACTTCCTCGGTGGGAAGGATCAGCGCCTGGCTCGTCCACAGCCCGGCGTGGACGCCGATGCCGGTAATCTTGCCATTTTCCTTGATCGGAACCGCGACCAGATCGAGCGGGACCCGGCGGTGGACGGTCGACTTGCGTTCCGCCTTGGCGATCAGCGGCACGGCGCCGCCCTTCTCGAAATAGCGGATCGCGCCAATGCTTCCGCCCTTGTCGGTCGGCGCTCCCGGAATCGAGAAAATGCCGAGCTCGTTCGACGGCGCCTCGCCCGGCCGCTCGACCTCATAGCCGAGCAGGGTCATGGCGCCATCGGCGAACCAGTTGAGCAGCGCCGCACCTTCAGGATCGTCGATCGTCGCTGCGTCCGCGCGCATCTGGTCCTGCAGCTTCCGCCAGTCGCGAACCGCGACACGAACGTCGCTCAGAACCGCGCGAAGCTCCTGGTCGAGCTCCCGGCGGCCGCGCGCGTCGGCGCGATCGAGCTCGATGTACACCATCGATTCTCGGCGGCTCTTGTCGTCGCACAACTGCTCGACCGAGAGCAGCTTTCCGCCCGCGTCGCGGTCCACGCAGACGACGGGGTGAAGCAGCCGGTGAATGGTCAGGTGGCGCGCCGCGATCGCGTTGGCGATCGAGTCCACCAGGAAGGGCATGTCGTCATTGATGATGGCGATCCGCATCCGCCGACGGCCGGCTTCGCCGCCGGTCGACTCGATGCGGATTGCAAGCTCGCCCGGCTTCCGGGCGGCGGCGACATCTGCGATGAAGGAAGCGGCCTCCGCCTGGTCTTCCGGCCCGAAGCCGTCCAGTTCCCCAGCCAGCGCATTGCGCACCAGCGCCTGCTGCAACCCATCGATCGCCGCCGTCGGGCGAGTCATCACCGTCATGTCCTGCTAAAGCTCCGCAT
>CAMPIY010000201.1 GCA_946886645.1 uncultured Sphingomonas sp. | reverse complement strand
GACGACCGCCGACACCGACGACCGCGTCGTCCCCGGCCACAGCTTCAAATATATCGCGGCGCTGCAGGCGGCGGAAGGCGTCGGGAACGAACCGCATCTGATCCGCATCGAAACGCGGGCCGGGCACGGCAGCGGCAAGCCGACGACCAAGATCATCGAGGAAGCGGCCGACGTCTACGCATTCCTCGGTCGGTTCACGGGATTGGACGGCTCGAACTAGCCCGGTCGCCCCTGCCGCGCGACCAGTGGCGCGGCGTTACGCAACCGTCATGCCCCGGGCGCATTCTTAGTTCGCGGTCCTCGTCGGGAGGGCCGCGAACGAGGAGAATGTCATGAGCATTTTCGGCAAGATCAAGGACGCGATTTTCGGTCACAAGGCCGAGGCGAAGCCGGCGCCGACCGGGACGGCCCAGGCGCCAACGGGACAGGCTCCGGCAACGCAGGCAAGCCCGTCACCCCAGCCCCAGCCGCAAACGCAGCAGCAGGTCGACGTCGGCCAGGTGCTGAGCCAGATCGCGAGCGATAAGGGCAACCCCGACCTCAACTACAAGACGTCGATCGTCGATTTGATGAAGCTGCTGGGGATGGATTCCAGCCTGGAGAACCGCAAGGAGTTGGCGACCGAGCTCGGCTACACCGGCGACAAGGACGGCAGCGCGGAAATGAACATCTGGCTGCACAAGGAAGTCATGAAGCAGCTGGCCGCGCACGGCGGCAAGGTGCCGGCGTCATTGATGGATTGATATATGTCCAGCGGGCGGCGGATTGGCCGCCGCCCGCCGGCCTTCGTAAGAATCAGCTATTGTCCTCGACGGGTGCGCCGGGGCCGTTCTTCTTGAATGACTCGATGGCGTTCGTCGCGGAGGATTTGCTGGAGTAGCCCTCGCTCGCGAACATGACTTCGGAATTATATTTGAAGCGGACGCGATATTCGCCCTTCTTGTCCTTATAGATTTCGAACTTGTGAGCCATTCGGATGTCCTTCGGGTGGTTGAAGCCCGTTTGGAACGCTAGCCCTAAGCGCGCATTTGAAAAGATGGAAAGTCGGCTTCCCGACTTATTTTTCTATCGCTGCGCCTTGAGGTGTTAACCATTCTGAACGGCGGCAAACAGCGAATTCACGGCCGATGCAGCCCGAATCGCATAAAAGCGTTACACATCCGGAAGAATCCGGTGTTTTGACGTGTGTGAACCAAGGAGACAGCCGATGTCGCTGAAGATGAAGATCCTGGCCGGTACGGCCGGTCTCGCGGCTGCCGTGGGTGTGGCGACCCCGGCTGCGGCGCAATATTACCCCCAGCCGGGTTATGGCTATGGAAACCAGGGCGGCGTGATTGGCCAGGTGCTGAACCAGGTGTTCGGTTATGGCCAGTATCCGTACGGCAACTATGGCTACAACCAGGGTTACGGCAATCAGCGGATGGCGATCGACCAGTGCGCCCGCGCCGTGGAAGCCCGCCTGAACGGCGGCGGTTACGGCAACTGGGGATACCAGGGCTGGAACGGCTATAACAACCGCTACAACAATGGTTACAACAACCGCTACGGCGGCGGGCGCGTGCTGGGCATCACCCGTGTCGAGCGCAAGTCCTACGGCCTGCATGTCTATGGCGTGGCGAGCTCGGGCTATAACGGTTACGAGGGCTACAACCGCCGCGGCTATGGCACCTATGGCTACAGCCAGGGCGCGGACCTGAAGTTCGACTGCAAGGTCCAGTACAATGGCCGTATCCGCGACGTGGATATCAATCGCCGCACCGCTTACTGGCGCGGCTACTAAGCCAACCGCCACAGGCAAACAGAGCGCGCGTCCCTGAACAAGGGGCGCGCGCTTTGTCATTTGCGCCTGGGCGGCTAGGGCCCGGGCCATGCCGGCGGCCCGATCATATGACGCAATCATTATCGGTGCGGGCGCCGCGGGGATGTTCTGCGCGGCCATCGCCGGGCAGCGGGGACGGCGGATCCTTCTGCTCGACCATTCACCGGAGCCGGGGCGGAAGATCCTGATTTCCGGGGGCGGGCGCTGCAACTTCACCAATGTTGGCGCGTCCGCCACGAATTTCCTTTCGGCCAATCCGCATTTCGCCAAGTCCGCGCTCGGCCGGTTCACGCCGTCCGACTTCATCACCCTTGTCGAGCGCCACGGCATCGCCTGGCACGAGAAGACGCTGGGCCAGCTCTTCTGTGACGGATCGTCCCGGCAGATTGTGGCCATGCTGCTCGACGAGTGCGCCGCTGGTGGCGTTGAAACGGCATTCGGACAGGCGGCGACCGTCGAGCATTGTGACGGCAAGTTCCGGGTCGCTTTTGGCCAGGACGTCGCGGAGGCCCCCGCGCTGGTTCTCGCCAGCGGCGGCCTGTCGATCCCGAAGCTTGGCGCCACCAGCTTTGCCTATGACGTCGCGCGCCGCTTCGGCCACAAGATCGTCGAGCCCAGGCCAGCGCTGGTCCCGCTCACGCTGCCGCACGACCAGGCCCTGTTCAAATCGCTGTCCGGGGTTTCCGCCAATGTCGTCGCAGGCGCGGGCAAGGCGAAATTCCGCGAGGCGGCTCTGTTCACCCATCGCGGCCTGTCCGGCCCCGCCATCCTGCAGGTTTCGTCTTATTGGCGGCACGGGGAGCCGGTGACGGTCGACTTCCTGCCCGACCAGCCGGCAGGGTGGCTTCGTCAAGCCAAGCGTGATGCGCCGCGCGCCACGCTGCGACGGACTCTGGGGCACTTGCTGCCCGACCGGCTTGCCGAAACGCTTGTCGATCAGCTGGCGCTGCCCGGCGACCTGGGGAACGTCCCCGACCGAGCGCTCGAGGATGCCGAGCGGCGGCTCGGCGACTGGCGGTTCGTTCCCAATGGCAGCGAGGGTTTCGCCAAGGCCGAGGTGACCATCGGCGGGATCAGCACCGCCGATCTTTCGTCGCAGACGATGCAGTCGAAGCGCCTTACCGGACTGTTCGCGATCGGCGAGGCGGTCGATGTGACCGGCTGGCTCGGTGGCTATAATTTCCAGTGGGCGTGGGCCAGCGCGCACGCCGCGGCGCAGGCCCTATAGGCCCGGCCTATCGCTCGGCGGCTTTTGCGAGTAGGCGCTGGCGCCATGCCACAATCCAGCATTCATCCCGCCCTCGCGGAAGCGTTGGCCGCGCGCGGCTATGACACACTGACCTCCGTCCAGTCGGCGGTGATCGCGGACGAGGCGCATGGTCGCGACCTGATCGTCTCGGCGAAGACCGGCTCCGGCAAGACCGTCGC
>CAMPIY010000200.1 GCA_946886645.1 uncultured Sphingomonas sp. | reverse complement strand
CGCTGGTCGCCGTCCTGTTCCTTCTGTCCCATGACGACCGCCAGCCCGCGAAGGGCGCATTTCCCGGCGTGACCGCCGCGGCGCTGGCGGACCCGGCGATGATGGCGACGGTCGGCGACTGGCCGGCCTATGGCGGGACCTATGCGGCGCAGCGCTTCTCCCCGCTGGCGCAGATCACGCCGGCCAATGTGGACAGGCTGGAGCGGGCCTGGGTCTATCATACGGGTGACCTTCCGGCGGCGGGCAAGGGCGACGACAATTATGGCGCGGAGACGACCCCGCTGAAGGTCGGGGACAGTCTTTATCTGTGCACGGCCAAGAACATCATGGTGTCGCTCGATCCGGCGACGGGCAAGGAGCGGTGGCGGTACGACCCCAAGGTTCCGGACGAGTGGATTCCCTATACCGCCGCGTGCCGGGGCGTCGCTTACTACGCCGTGCCCGGAGCCGTCGCGAACAGCCAGTGCGCCACGCGGGTCATCGAAGGGACGCTGGACGGACGGCTGATCGCGCTCGACGCGCGGACCGGCCAGCCTTGCGCGGATTTCGGCACCAACGGCCAGGTCGACATC
The DNA here is from genome assembly GCA_946886645.1 of uncultured Sphingomonas sp. Next base: position 2,716 of record CAMPIY010000200.1, on the reverse strand, counting down.
AAGGTCGGCATGGGGCCAGTCTTCCCCGGCCTGGTGTCGATCACCTCGCCGCCGACCATCGTTCGAGGGGTGGTGGTGACGGGTCACCAGGTGCTCGACGGGCAGCAGCGCGATGCTCCGTCGGGAGTCATCCAGGGCTATGACGCGGTCACCGGCGAGAAGCGCTGGGGCTGGGACATGATGCATCCCGACTGGGGCAAGGACCCGCCGCCGGGCGAAATCTATGCGCGCGGGACACCCAACATGTGGACCATCGCCAGCGGCGACGAGGCGCTGGGCCTGGTCTATCTGCCGATGGGCAATGCCGCGGTCGATTATTGGAGCGGAACGCGGCGCCCGCCGGAGAATGAGTTTGCGACCTCGCTGGTGGCGCTCGACGTCACCACGGGCCGGCCGCGCTGGCATTTCCGGGCGGTCCATAACGATGTGTGGGACTATGATTTTGGCGGGCAGGCGACTTTGGTCGATTTCCCGGTCGGGACGGGGCGTGTCCCGGCGATGGTCCTGCCGAGCAAGCAGGGCGACATCTACATCCTCGACCGTCGGACGGGCAGGCCCTTGTTCCCGGTGCAGGAGCGGGCCGTTCCGCAGGGCGGGGTCGAGCCGCAGCAACGGTCGCCGACGCAGCCTTTCTCCGCCTACCACACGCTCGCCTTCCCCAAGCTGCAGGAACGCGACATGTGGGGGATGTCGCCGATCGACCAGATGATCTGCCGCATCCAGTATCGGCAGGCGTCCTATGAAGGCATGTACACGCCGCCGCTGGCCGACCGGAGGACGGTCGAATATCCGGGCTATAATGGCGGGACCGACTGGGGTGGCGTGGCGGTCGACCCGACGCGGGGCGTGATCGTCGCCAATTACAATAATATGCCCAACTATGTCCGGCTGGTGCCGCGCGCGGAAGCCGACAAGAAAGGCTGGGCGCCGAGAAGCGCGGCGCGCGGCGGAAGCATGGCCAAGGGACCGGAAGGCGCCGGCGACCCCCAATGGGGTTCGCCCTATGCGGTCGACGTCAACGCCGGCTGGCGGCTGCCCTTCACCGGCCTATTGTGCAAGCAGCCGCCCTATGGCGGAATCCGGGCGATCGAGCTGGCCACCGGGCGGACGCTGTGGGACCGGCCGTTCGGCACCGCTCGCCGCAACGGGCCGTTCGGAATCCCGTCGGGCCTGCCGTTCGAGATCGGGACGCCGAACAATGGCGGAGCGGTGGTGACGGCCGGCGGCCTGATCTTCATCTCGGCGGCGACCGACAATCTGATGCGGGCGATCGACCTTCGCAGCGGCAAGACGCTGTGGCACGACGCGCTCCCTGCAGGCGGGCAGGCGACGCCGATGACCTACAGCCACAACGGCCGCCAATATGTGCTGATCATGGCCGGCGGGCATCACTTCATGGAAACGCCGATCGGTGACGAGCTGGTCGCCTATGCGCTTCCGGCGGAGAGACAGAGATGAACAAGGAAAGATTGCAAAATCATGCGCCGGCGATGCTTGCGGTGCTTCGCATCGTCGTCGGCCTGCTGTTCCTGGAGCATGGAACGCAAAAGTTCCTGTCCTTTCCTCCGGGCGACATGGCGGGCGGCGGATGGGCGCTCAACAATCCGGGTCATTTCGCCGGCATCGTGGAACTCGTCGCCGGTCTGCTTGTGACGATCGGCCTGTTCACGCGCACGGCCGCCTTCTTCGCCTCGGGAACGATGGCGGTGGCCTATTGGATCGGCCATGCGCCGCAAGGACCGTTTCCGGTCAATAATATGGGCGATGCGGCCATCCTCTACTGCTTCGTGTTCCTTTATCTGGTGTTCGCCGGGCCCGGGTCCTGGAGCGTCGACAACCGGAACGAGCCCCCGCGGGCTGCCGGCGACTGAACGGGCGGTCTCGACGCTGGCCCAATGGCGGGATAATGTCCGCTGCATCTGGCCCTGGGGGAGTAGGGTATGCAGGTCCCGGACAAGGTTGAGCTTGCGCACGAGCCTGACTTCGTCCTCGGCCGCCTGACCATTTCGCCGTCTCGCCGCGAGCTGGTGCGCGACGATGGGAAACGCGAGGTGATCGAGCACCGGATGATGCGGGTGCTGATCGCGCTCGGCAAGGCCAGGGGCAGCATCCTTACCCGCGACGAATTGATCATGAGCTGCTGGGACGGGGTCGTGGTCGGCGACGATGCGATCAATCGCGTCATGTCTCGCCTGCGCAAGGTCGCGAACGGGATCGGGGCGGGCTCGATCGAGATCGAGACGATCACGAAGGTCGGTTACCGCCTCACGAGCAATGGTGACGAGGGGGCCGATTATGGCCTGGCCGCTCCCGGCGGAATCCGTGCCGCCAGCGAGCCGCGATCCCCAGCGCGAAGGGGCCTTTTGCTTGGCGCTATCGGGATTGGGGCCATTGCCGCGACCGGCGGAGGAGCGTTGCTGTACCGGCGATTGAGCCATCCGCGCCTGCCGCGCGGCGTCGATCGGCTCCTGGCGCAGGCGAAGCCGCTCCGCGACCAGAACACGTTCGAAGGGCTGGACCAGGCGATCGGACTTTACCGACGCGTGGTCGATCTTGCCCCGGACTATGCGGACGGCTGGGCGGCGCTCGGCCTGACCTACGCCATTCGCTCGCACTACGGCCTGAGGGGTGAAGGCAGGCCGCTACGAATTCGTGCCGAGGCGGCGGCCCGGCGCTCCCTGGAAATCGATCCGGGAAACGGCAGCGGCGAACTGGC
>CAMPIY010000199.1 GCA_946886645.1 uncultured Sphingomonas sp. | reverse complement strand
AGGCGATCAAGGCCGAGCTGACCCGCGAGCAGACCCAGATCGAGCTGATCGCGTCCGAAAATATCGTCAGCCGCGCCGTGCTGGAGGCGCAGGGCTCGGTCCTCACCAACAAATATGCGGAAGGCTATCCGGGCCGCCGCTACTATCAGGGCTGCGGACCATCGGACTCGGTGGAAACGCTGGCGATCGAGCGGGCCAAGCAGCTGTTCAACTGCGGCTTCGCCAACGTCCAGCCCCACTCTGGCGCGCAGGCGAACGGCGCGGTCATGCTGGCGCTGACCAAGCCGGGCGACACTATCATGGGAATGAGCCTCGATGCGGGCGGCCACCTCACTCATGGCGCCCGGCCGGCCATGTCTGGCAAATGGTTCAACGCCGTTCAATATGGCGTGCGGCCGGACGACCACCTGATCGATTTCGACCAGGTCGAGGCGCTTGCCAAGGAGCATCGTCCGACCCTGATCATCGCCGGCGGTTCAGCCTATCCGCGGCACATCGACTTCGGTCGCTTCCGTGCCATCGCGGATGAGGTCGGGGCGATCTTCATGTGCGACATGGCCCATTTCGCCGGACTGGTCGCGGCGGGCGAGCATCCGACGCCGTTCGGCCATGCCCATGTGGTCACGACAACGACCCACAAGACGCTTCGCGGCCCGCGCGGGGGCATGGTGCTGACCGACGACGAGGCCATCGCCAAGAAGATCAATTCGGCGGTTTTCCCGGGCCTCCAGGGCGGCCCATTGATGCACGTCATTGCCGCCAAGGCCGTCGCATTTGGCGAAGCGCTTGAGCCGGGCTTCAAAAGCTATGCAAAGGCTGTGATCAAGAACGCCCAAACGCTCGCCAATCGGCTCAAGGAGCGCGGCGCCGACCTGGTCGCGGGCGGCACGGATACGCATCTCGCGCTAGTCGACCTGAGACCTCTGGGCGTGACCGGCGCCGACGCGGACCAGAGCCTCGAGCATGCCGGCATCACCTGCAACAAGAATGGCGTTCCGTTCGACCCGCTGCCCCCGGTCAAGACCAGCGGCATCCGCGTCGGCTCGCCCGCCGGGACAACGCGCGGCTTCGGCGAGGCCGAATTCCGCGATATCGCCGATATGGTGGCGGACATCCTCGACGGTCTTCAGAAGAACGGCGTCGATGGCAACGGTGAGGTCGAAAAGGCGGTCAATGCCCGCGTCCGCGACCTGTGCGCCCGCTTCCCGATCTATCAGGGCTGATCGTTGCGCTGCCCATTCTGCGCCCATGAAGACAGCCAGGTGAAGGACAGCCGCCCGTCCGAGGACGGTGCGGCGATCCGGCGGCGGCGGCAGTGTGAGGGCTGCGGCGCCCGTTTTACGACCTTCGAGCGTGTCCACCTGAAAGACCTTGTCGTCGTCAAGAAGGACGGGAAGCGCGAACCGTTCGACCGCGCAAAGCTGGAGCGGGCGATCGGGCACAGTTGCCGTAAGCGGGACATCGACCCCGCGAAAATCGACCAGCTGATCAGCGGCGTTCAACGCCAGCTGGAAACGCGCGGGGACGAGGTCAGCACGGCGGCCATCGGCGAGGCGGTGATGGCTGGCCTCAGAGCGCTCGATCACGTCGCCTACATTCGCTTCGCCAGCATCTACAAGGACTTCAGCGAGCCTGGCGACTTCACCGAGATCGCCGAACGGGTCGAGCGGGAGGTTCCACCGAGCGAGCAGGACAAGCTGCTTTGAGCGCGCCGCCACCGGTCATCGTCCTCGTTCGTCCCCAACTCGGCCAGAATATCGGGAAAGCAGCGCGGGCCATGCTCAACTTCGGCCTGACGGAAATGCGGCTGGTCGCCCCGCGCGACGGCTGGCCCAATCCCGATGCAGGCCCTGCCGCGAGCGGCGCGGATTCCGTCCTCGAAGGTGCCAAGGTCTTCGGCAGTGTTCAGGAAGCGATCGCGGACTGCGGTCTGGTCTTCGCTTCGACGGTTCGCCGCCGCGACCTCGTCATGCCGGTTGTCGGCCCAGAGGAAATGGCACGGGAAATAAGGTCGACGCCGGGACGCTCGGCCATCCTGTTCGGGCCCGAGCGATCGGGCCTGGAAAGCGAGGATGTCGCGCTTGCCACGCGCGTAGTGACCGTGCCGATCAACCCCGACTTCGGCAGCCTCAACCTTGCCCAGGCTGTGATCCTGCTGGCCTATGAATGGTCGCGCGGGGCGGATCTGGCCCAACCCACGCTCAAGGAAGCGGAGCCCCCGGCCCCCATGGCCGAACTGGACGGCCTGATCGCCCAACTCGATGCCGATCTTGACCGAGTGGGCTATTTCCATCCGCCCGAGCGGACGCCGGCGACGCAGGCAACCATCCGGACCATCCTGACCAAGGCGCAATGGTCGAGCCGAGAGATCAAGGCCTTACGGGGCATGATCCGGGCGCTGGCCGAACCCAAGGGACAGCGCGGCTAGGCCCGCCGCCGGTCATATTCCTCGAATTCATGCGCAATCGAGGTTTCGATCAGGTCCTCATAGAGACGCGCCATCAATGCCCGATCGACGCCCATGCGCTCGGCCGCCGCATCGACCTTTGCCAGGACGTCGGCCTTCCGCCACTCGTCGCGCACCGCCTCGCGGTCCGGCTTGATACGCGCGGCTGCGTCCATATAGCCGAAACGGCGTTTGAGCAGCTCGACGACCCGGCGGTCGACATCATCCACGCCGGCGCGAACTTCGGTCATGCTATTGCAGTCGTTGGGGTCGGGAATTTCGGACATGTCCGCCATTTAAGCAATGATCTCGCTCTGTCGAGCGCTCAATTCCATTGGCCTAACGGTTTGTGTTAGTAGGCAGAAAAATCAGGGAGTCGTTCCATGTTGTCGATGAGTCTGTCTCTATTGATTGCTGTCGCCGGTCCGGCCGCGTCGCCGTCCGACACCGCCGCTGCGGCGGAAGCCGATCCGATTGTTTGTCGGGGCCGCAGCGAGTCAGTCGTCGGGACACGCATCAAGCCCAAAAAGATTTGCATGAAAAAATCCGACTGGGACTATCAGGAAAGGCATGCTCAGCGGGAGCTCCAGCAAATCAACCAGCGTGGCAACAATCCCGGCCCGGCGTTGGGGCGCGATTCAGCGCCGCAATAGCGCGAACTTGACGTTTCGATGCTCGCCCGCTAGGCGCGCGGCTCGCAATTGACCCTGCACGTCCGGTGAAGCGGTGGTCGCGTCCAGCAACAGGCTGGACGGTGCGGTCCGGACATTGTCGAAGAAGCAAATTGGAGTGATGAAATGTCGAAGCGCACCAGCGCCAAGTATAAGCTCGACCGCCGCATGGGCGA
>CAMPIY010000198.1 GCA_946886645.1 uncultured Sphingomonas sp. | reverse complement strand
CGGCACCGGCTTGGCGGGAATGCCGACCACCGTGCTGCCGGCCTCGACATCCTTGGTGACCACCGCGTTGGCCCCGACCTTGCCGCCCTCGCCCACCTCGATCGGTCCCAGTATCTGCGCTCCGGAGCCGACGACGACGCGCGATTTCAACGTCGGGTGCCGCTTCCCGCCGACGCCGGTCGAGGGATTGGTCCCGCCCAGCGTGACGTTCTGGTAGATGGTGACGTCGTCCTCGATCTCCGCCGTCTCGCCGATCACGGTGAAGCCATGGTCGATGAAGAAACGCTGGCCGATCTTCGCGCCGGGATGAATGTCGATCGCCGTCAGCATCCGCGACAGATGGTTCACCAACCGGGCAAGGAAATAGAGTTTTCCGCCGTAGAGCCAGTGGGCGATCCGGTGGAACCCGAGCGCCCATACGCCCGGATAGAGAAGCACTTCCCACCGCGACCGGGCAGCCGGATCGCGCGCCTTCACCGAGTCCAGATATTCAACAAAGCTCGAAGCCAAAGCGTCACTTCCTTCCGCGTCGTTTCCGCCAATTTATGCTCTCGGAGGCGTAATGAAAAGGCGAACGGACGTTGCGCCGCGCCGGAACGGCTTGCCGTATTGAAGCGTCTTGGGCAGTTAATGACCGAATAACAGGGTGGAGAAAGCGCATTTTCGCGGACCTTCTGGCGGACCCGTCAGCCCTGCTTCCGTTCATCCTGATCGGCTTCGCCGCGCAAATGGTCGACGGCGCGCTGGGCATGGCATTCGGCCAGATCTCCAGCACGCTTCTCATCAGCATCGGCGTTCCCCCGGCAGCCGCCTCCGCCGGGGTCCATACCGCCGAGACGTTCACCACCGCCATTTCCGGCATCAGCCACGTCGCCCACCGAAATGTCGATTGGTCGCTGTTCTTCCGGATCGTCATCCCGGGGGTGATCGGCGGAATCGCCGGCGCCTATCTGTTGACCCAAATCAGCGCCGACGCGGCCAGGCCGGCGGTGCTCACCTATCTGACCGCGCTGGGACTCTATCTATTCTATCGCGGTGTCATGCACCGCCATACCGAGCGGCGGCCTAGGATCGTCGAGCCGCTGGGGCTCGCTGGTGGCTTCCTCGATGCGTCGGGCGGCGGCGGCTGGGGCGCGATAGTCACCTCCAACCTGCTCGTTCAGGGCAGCAATCCGCGAAAGACCATTGGCACGGTCAATACCGCCGAATTCTTCCTGACCGTGACCATTTCCGCGACCTTCATCGCCGCGATCGGCTGGGAAGCGTTCACGCAGGCGACCATCGGCCTGCTGATCGGCGGAGTCCTTGCCGCCCCATTCGGCGGCTGGATCGCGAAGAGGGTCAATCCGGACCGGCTGCTGGCTTTCGTCGGCGCGCTGGTGACGATGACCAGCGGCTACGGCCTTTACCGGGTGCTGGCCTCCTAAAGCGTCGCGTGAACGGTAGCGACGGCTTTCAGGATCGCGCCGATCTTGGCAGCGGCCTGGATCGCCTCGGCCTTCACGCCGTGCTGCTGCAGGACCTTCTCATGGCTGTCGATGCACATGCCGCAACCGTTCATTGCCGACACGGCCAGGCTGAACAGCTCGAAGTCGGCCTTTTCGATGCCGGGCGAACCGATAAAGTTCATCCTCAACCCCGCGCGCATTGTCCCATATTCGGGGTTCGATGCGAGGTGGACGAAGCGGTAATAGACATTGTTCATCGCCATGACGGCCGCCGCGCCACGCGCCGCATTGGCCGCTTCGGGACTCAGCTTGTCCGCGACTTCGGCTTCCGCCGCTTCAACGAGCGGACGATAGCCCGTGCCATGGGCGCAGGCGAGCAGAAGCCCATATTTGCGCTGGTCGCCCAACAGCTGGTCGGACAGCACCGAACCCAGGTTCAGGCGAAGGTCCTTGGCATAGTCGGGCAGCGTGTCGGCGAATTGCTTCAGGCTCATCGTATCTCTCTTCGGCAGATATGAAGACGGCGGGAGCGAGGGGGCAACGCTCCCGCCGTCAGCTGCCGCTCGCGTGCGAAGCGGCAGGGGAGGATTAAAGGTTAAGCGGCGAGCGGCTTCAGCACCTCGTCACCTTCGTTCCAGTTGCAGGCGCACAGCTCGTCGGTCTGCAGCGCGTCGAGCACCCGCAGCGTCTCGGCCGGGTTGCGGCCGACATTGAGGCCGTTGACCGTCACATGCTGGATCACATTGTCCGGATCGATGATGAAGGTCGCGCGGTAGGCGACGCCCTCCTCGGGATGAAGAATGCCCAGCGCCTCGGCCAGTTTCTTCGAATTGTCCGCGATCCACGGGAAATCGGCGTTCGCCAGATCCTCGTCCGACTTGCGCCAGGCGAAGTGGACGTGGCTGGTGTCGGTCGAGGCGCCGATCAGGACCGCGTCGCGGTCGGCGAAGTCGCCCTTCAACTCGCCGTAGCCGACGATTTCGGTCGGGCAGACGAAGGTGAAGTCCTTCGGCCAATAGAAAAGGATCTTCCACTTGCCGTCGGTCCGGCTGAGATCAAGGGTCTCGCCGGCGGGCAGTGCAGCCGTGCCCTGCTGGACGGGAACAGTCAGATTGGGAAGCTTGTCACCAACGGTAAGCATGTGAACTCCTGTTTTTTGCAATTGCGAATGTTTGATGCTGCGTTGCGGTATGTAGGGCGCTGGCTTTAATCGTTCAACCCGATTATATCGATTGAACTAATCGGATTTAGCGATGATAGTTCACTTACCCACGCTCAAACAGCTGCAATATCTGGTGGCGCTTCGAACCCATGGTCATTTCGGCAAGGCGGCCGAGGCGTGCTTCGTCACCCAATCGACGCTTTCCGCGGGCATTCGCGAGCTGGAGACATTGCTCGGCACCATCCTTGTCGAGCGGACCCGGCGTGTCGTGCGCTTCACGCCATTGGGCCTTCGCATCGCCGAGAAGGCGGTCCGCGTGCTCCGCGAGGGAGAAGAACTGACCGACATGGCCCGGGCCGAGGGCCAGCCGCTGACCGGCGAGCTCAGAATGGGCGTCATTCCGACGATCGCGCCGTTCCTGCTTCCCGCGATGCTACCCCGCCTCCGCCAGCAATTCCCCCGCCTCAAGCTCTTCCTGCGCGAGGAAACCAGCCAGGCTGCCTGCGACGCGCTTCATCGCGGCCAGCTGGACTGCGTCCTGCTCGCCATGCCGTACGCCTGCGGCGATGTGGATCACGCCAACCTGTTCGACGACCGGCTATTGATTGCCTATCCGCAGGGCGAAGCGCCCGAAGGCGTGTCGGTCGAGGCCAGGGCGATCGACGAACAACGCCTGTTGCTGCTCGAGGACGGCCA
>CAMPIY010000197.1 GCA_946886645.1 uncultured Sphingomonas sp. | reverse complement strand
AGCAGACCTCATAGTGCGAGCAGACGGCGTTCCACGCTTCGTCGGCGGTTTCGCACCAGGTGATGAGGTCGAGGTCGTGCGGGCTGATAACGCCCTCTTCGGCCAACCCCGGAAAATCGACCACCCGTTCCCAGAATTCGCGGCCGAACAGCAGGATCGGCAGCGGCCTGACCTTGCCTGTCTGGATCAGGGTCAGAAGCTCGAACATTTCGTCGAACGTGCCGAAGCCGCCCGGGAACACCGCAACCGCTCTGGCGCGCAGCAGGAAATGCATCTTCCTCAGCGCGAAATAGTGGAACTGGAAGCTGAGATCCGGCGTCACATAGGTGTTGGGAAGCTGCTCGTGCGGGAGAACGATGTTGAGGCCGATCGACTCCATTCCCTCGTCATTCGCGCCCCGGTTCGCGGCCTCCATGAAGGACGGGCCGCCGCCCGAGGTAACGACGAAGTGGCGCTTGCCGTCCTCGTCGACCGGAAAGCTGCTGACGATCCGGGCAAGCTTCCGCGCCTCGTCATAATAATGCGACTTGGCGACCAGCCGTTCGGCGACCTTCTTGTCCCAATCGGTCCGGGCGGCCTCCAGCAGCGCCTTGGCTTTGGAAGGCTCGGGCACGCGTGCTGACCCGTAGAAAACGAAGGTCGAGGCAATGTTCGCCTCGTTCATCAGCAACTCGGGCTTCAGCAGCTCAAGCTGGAAACGGACGGGACGCAGGTCGTCGCGAAGCAGGAAATCGGTGTCCTGGAAGGCGAGCTTGTAAGCCTCGCTTTCGGTCTGCGGGCTGGACGGCACATGCTTGGCCGCGCGCGCATCGACTTTCGCTTCCGCGAATATGCGCTTTGGTGGTTTTGGTTCTGTCATATCGGGGAGCGGGCTTAGCGAGCGCCGCCCCCCTCGACCAGTCCCTACTGCGTTTCGCCGGCCGTCCCGCTCCAGTCGATCCGCCGCGTGGCATACATCACCCCGGCCAGCGCCGCGAACAGCAGGATCGAGCCGATCAGCAGGCTGAACGCTTCCAGCCCAAGCAGGATGTAGAGCACGGCATAGAGGCCGATCAGCAATCCGCCGATGACATAGCCCCGCTTCCAGCTGCCCAGCACGGCGGCCGAGTAGGCCGTGTTCAGCCCGGCAATGGCGAGCGATGCCACGACATAAGCGGCGGTGAAGCCAATGACTTCGGCGAAGGCCAGAAGCAGCACGAAGAACAGCACGATGGCCGCGCCCATCAACAGATATTCGACCGCCGACACCCGCACTCCGCCGATGATGTCGAACATCAGCAGCGTCAGGAAGGTGAAGCCGATGAACAGGAAGCCGTACTTCACCGCTCGGTCGATCCGCGAATAGAGATCGACCGGCTGGATCAGGCTGATGGAAGCGTTGCTGGCCCCGGCGGGCGGCGCAACTTCGACGGCATAGGCCGCATGCGTAGCGGGGGCGGCAGTGATGTCGCTCCCGCCCTTGTCGGATGTCGAAACCAGTGACCGGCCGAGCGCCAGATTGCCGATCCGGTAGTCGGCGCTGAAGCCGTCCGCGCCCAGCTTGCGAGTGCCCGGAAGGAATGAGCCGCCGAACGACGGGTGCGGCCAGGCGCTGGTCACCGCCCAATGGGTATCCCCCGCATGGGGCGCGAGGGTCAGCGAGCTGTTGCCGCGGAATTCATAGGCGAATTCGACGACCATCGATTTTCCAGCGAGCTGTGCCGCATCGACAAAGGCGAAGAAGCCGCGACCCGCGCCGCTTCCTGCACCCGGCTGCAAACGCACCGGCCGTCCATCGACCTTGACCCGCGGATTGGCGCCAAGGCCGCGCGGATCGCTCAGCCCGAAGCGAAGCTCCGCCTTGGCGAGGTCGAGCGTGGACGGATCGACTCCGTATCGGGCGAGATCGGGCGGAAACGCGAACCGGGCCGAGCCGGCGGCGGTCGCGTCATAGACGACCGCCTCATAGATCGACCGCTTGCGCACCTCGGGAGAAACCTTGCTGTTCAACTCGACCGCTTCGGGCTCCAGCGTCAGTTCGCGGATGACCTCGCGGGTCCGGCTGATCGCCGCATTATTGGCGCCAACCGACGTCTCGGTGGTCGTCGAACGATAGGGAACGACCAGCACCGGCCCGCTGATCGCCTGCGGCCCGCCCCAGCCTTCGGTGATCGATGCGCGCGCCTCCTCGGATTGGCTCTGCCGGTCGTAAACCAGCAGCCACACCGAGAAGAGCGGGATCGCCAATGCCACTCCGATCAGGATGGCGAGCAGCAGCTTCCTGCCCGGCGACTTCTGTCCGTCCGATGCATACATCATACGACTCCCGATGTTCGAAACTCGCTTCGTCTACGATAATGCACGGTTCATCGTCAACGGTTCATCGATGAAAATGCACAACTTATCGCTGATTCAATTCAAAGGCCGACAAAATTTCTGCCGCTCTTCGGGCGACGAGCGAAGCCTGGTTTCGATGTAATATGCCGCCGCTTCGTCAACGTAAGCGGCGTGCGCCGCATCGATGAATGCCGCAGCATCCCGCTTCCAACCCGCAACGCATTTCTCCTTGGGCGCCGCCGACTTTCCGCACTCGACGAAATTGCCGAACGCCAGCTTCCATTGAAGGAACTGCGCGCGACTCATCGGCGCGCCATGACCGGGGATGAGCGTGACGAACGGCGTGGACTCGACTTGCTGCAACGCCTTCAGCCAGCCGTCGGCGCACGCCGTGTCCATGAACGGCACGATGTCGACCACCAGGTCGCCGACGATGGCCAGCCGTTCCTCCGGCACATAAAGCCAGAGGTCGGCCTCGGTTGCGGCGAAGGGCGCGACAAGCACGTCGACCTTCCGCCGCGCGATCGTCATCCGCGCCGACTTCAGCACAGGCACGGTTGGCCGAAGCGTATCGGGATGATCGATCCGGTAGCGGCCGCGCAACATCTGCGCCTTTTGTTCGGCGGGAACTTTCGGATCGGCCAGCCTCTTGTCCGCCTGGTCCCGGCCTCGCCCGAGAAAGCCGGTTAGCGCTCCCTCGATCGCGGTCGTCGCATAGACGTGCGCGGCCGGATAAGCCTGGCGAATATCGAGATTCCCGGTCGTATGATCGAGGTGCCAGTGGGTATTGACGATCGCCGCGATCGGCCTCCCCCGCTCCTTGGCATAGGCAAGCAACTTCTCCGCATGGGCTGGATGCCGACCGGTATCGACGAGGATCAGCCCCTCGGGAGCATCGAGGAAAATGCTGTTCCCGTCCGGCCCGCGCCAATCGAGCGGCACCGAGCCGGAAACGAGGTGAAACTCCGGCGGCCGGGCGCATCCCGGCGCGGC